>NZ_JAMYOG010000009.1:0-245258 GCF_040319725.1 Mesorhizobium sp. M0894
CCACGCCCCCCCCCCCCCGTTTTCACACCCTAATTGCCTGCGCAAATTGGGGGAAACCCGACCTCTCCCCGAGGGGAGAGGAAGTCGCCAGCGCTGGCGCCAGCCTCTTCTCCCCATCGGGGAGAAGGTGGCCCGAAGGGCCGGATGAGGGGGCCTCCCCGTATGCGATTGCCGCCGGGAACGGCGAAGGAAAAGCCTTAGGCCGAAGCGCGCGCCTCGGCCAGTGCCTTCAGATCGGCAGGCTTCAATTCGACCGATTCGCCGCAGCCGCAGGCCGAGCTCTGGTTCGGGTTGCGGAAGGTGAAGCCGGTGCGCAGCGTCGTCTGCTCGAAATCCATCTCGGTGCCGAACAGGAAAAGCGCTGCCTCAGGCGCGACATAGACGTGGGCGCCGTCGCGCTCGATATGATCGTCCTTAGTGTTGGGCTCGGTCACCAGGTCGACCGTATATTCCATGCCGGCGCAGCCGCCCTTCTTGATGCCGAGGCGAATGCCATGCGCATTCTCACGGGTCGCGACGATCTCGCGCACCCGGTCGGCAGCCTTTTCGGTCATCGTGATGACGGCAAAGCGTCCCATTCTTTCCTTCTCCATTCCTTGCAGGTTCAAGGCCTGCCGAATGATTCCTCACCTAAAATGGTGAAGTTTTGTACCCGGCGCAAGTGCGCCAGCCTCTGTCTCGTCGGATGCTAGTACCACCCCACCGCGACCTGTGCCTCTTCCGACATGCGGTCGGGCGACCAAGGCGGGTCGAAGGTCATGTTGACCTCGACGCCGGAAACGCCTTCGACGGCGCCGACGGCGTTTTCGACCCAGCCCGGCATTTCACCGGCCACCGGGCAGCCCGGCGCGGTCAGCGTCATGTCGATCTTGACCGAGCGGTCGTCCTCGACGTCGATCTTGTAGACGAGGCCGAGCTCGTAGATGTCGGCCGGGATTTCGGGGTCATAGACCGTCTTCAGCGCTGAGACGATGTCGTCTGTCAGCCGCGCCAATTCGTCGGCGGGGATTGTCGATCCGGAAACCGCCGCATTGGTAGTCGTTTCCGAATTGGTCTCGGCGGTGTGGCTGGCATCATCCATGGTCGTCACCCGAAGAACTTTCGCGCCTTTTCCAGCGCATCGGCCAAAGCATCGACTTCGGCCCTGGTATTGTACATGCCGAACGATGCCCTGCATGTGGATGTTACGCCGAAGCGTTTCAACAGCGGCTGGGCGCAATGCGTGCCGGCGCGGACGGCCACGCCTTGCCGGTCGATGACCATCGACACATCATGCGCGTGGATGCCCTGCAGCTCGAACGAGATGATGGCGCCCTTGCCAGGCGCATCGCCGAAGATGCGCAGCGAGTTGATGGCGCGCAGTTTTTCATGCGCATAGTCCTTCAGATCGGCCTCATGGGCGGCGATGCGCTCGCGTCCGATCTTTTCCATGTATTCCAGCGCCGCACCCAGCCCGATCGCCTGGACGATCGGCGGCGTGCCGGCCTCGAAACGGTGCGGCGGGTCGTTGTAGGTGACGATGTCTTGCGTCACCTCCTCGATCATTTCGCCGCCGCCCATGAACGGGCGCATCCGCTCCAGAATATCCTTCTTGCCGTAGAGCACGCCGATGCCCGACGGGCCATAGACCTTGTGGCCGGTGAAGACGAAGAAATCGCAGTCGAGATCCTGCACGTCGATCGGCATATGCACGGCGCTCTGGCTGCCGTCGACCAGCACCGGAATGCCGCGGGCGTGCGCAATGCGCACGATCTCCGTGATCGGCGTGACCGTGCCCAGCGCATTTGACATATGGGTAATGGCAACCAGCTTGGTGCGGTCGGTCAGCCGTTTTTCGAATTCCTCGATGTGGAAGACGCCGAGATCGTCGACCGGCACCCAAACCAGTTTTGCGCACTGCCGCTCGCGGATGAAATGCCACGGCACGATGTTGGAGTGGTGCTCCATGATCGACAGCACGATCTCGTCGCCTTCGCCGATATTGGGCATGCCGAAGCCATAAGCGACGGTGTTGATCGCCGCCGTGGTGTTCGAGGTGAAGACGATGTTGTCGGTGCTCGGCGCGTTGAGAAATCTCTGCACTATCTTACGCGCGTTCTCATAGGCGTCGGTCGCGGCGTTCGACAGGAAATGCAGGCCGCGATGGACGTTGGCGTATTCCTGGGAATAGGCGTGCTGGATGGCGTCAAGCACGGCCTGCGGCTTCTGCGCCGAGGCGCCATTGTCGAGATAGACCAGCGGTTTGCCGTAGACTTGCCGCGACAGGATCGGGAAGTCGCGGCGGATCGCCTCGACGTCGTAGGGAATGTTTTCGACTTTCTGGTCCATCACAAGCTCTCTTGAGGCATCGCCTCATTCCGTCCAGCACCCCTCATCCGACCGAGCTTCGCTCGGCCACCTTCTCCCACAAGGGGAGAAGGAAGAAGCGCTCTACCCGTGCGTCAAAAACCAATCGTCGAGCCGTCGTTCCAGCGCCTCGACGATGGCCTCGTCGTCCAGTTCCTCGATCACTTCGGCGACGAAGGCCTTGACCAGCAGGCCGCGCGCGGTCTTCTCGTCGATGCCGCGCGCCATCAGGTAGAACAGATGGCTGTGGTCGATCTCGGTGACGGTCGCGCCATGGCCGCAAACGACGTCGTCGGCGAAGATTTCAAGCTCCGGCTTGGTCGAAAACTCACCGTCGTCCGACAACAGCAGCGTGTTGCAGGCCATCTTGGCGTTGGTCTTCTGCGCATATTGGTGGACGTTGATACGACCCTGGAAGACGCCGCGCGCCTTGCCGGTCACCACGTTGCGGATGACTTCGGTCGAGGCGGTGTGCGGCACGGCATGGTCGAGCACCATGGTGACGTCGGTATGGGTGTCGCCGGCCAAAAGATTGATGCCGCGCAGCGTGAAGTCGGCGCCCTCGCCGGTCGTCCTCACGACGACCTCCTGGCGCACCAGCTTGCCGCCGGCATTCATGACGAACAGCGTCAGTTTCGAATTCTTGCCGAGATGCGCCTTGAACTGGGCGAGATGTGTTGCCGTATCCGGCTGCTCCTGCACGATGAGCCATGTCATTTCGGCGCCCTCGCCAAGCACAAGCTGGCTGACCGAGCTGACCAGCGCCGCCCCCTCGCCCGCCTGGCGCTCGACGATGACAGCCTTGGCGCCGGCACCGACGCGGACGGCCAGGCGTACATGCGTCTGTCCACCGGCCTGCAAATTCTGCAGCTCAAGCGGCTTTTCCAGTTCGGCACCGTCGGCGATGTCGACGAAATAGCCGTCGGCGACAAAGGCGGTGTTCAGCGCGCCGATCGCGTCATCGGTGCCATAGGGATCCAACCCCGGCGCGATGCTGCCGTCGGTCAGCTTCTCCGACAGGCGCTGTACGGCGACGCCTTCGATATCGGGCAGTTTCGCGCTCGAAACCCCGTTCAGGACCGGCAAAACCGAGGAGTCTTCGACGATCGGCGCAATGGCTTTCGCGACCGCTGCCGGATCGAAGTCCGGCACCGAGGTCAGCAGCCGGCGCAGGTCCGTATAATGCCAGGATTCGATGCGCCGCGTCGGCAGGCCGCCCTTGATCGCCTCGATGGCGTCGTCGCGCTTCAGCATCACCGCGCCGTCGCCGGGCAGCAGCGACAGCCGCTCGCCAAAGGCGTCGATCAGCGCCGTTTCGGCCAATGTTCGCTGGGGTGTCGTGTGCATGTTCATCAGTATCGCCTTGTTTGGCTTGCCTTCCGGGCCTGCTGGCATCTCACGCGGCTTGCCCGATCACGCCGGCATAGCCATTGGCCTCGAGATCGAGCGCCAGCGACTTGTCGCCCGACTTGATGACCTGCCCCCTGTAGAGCACGTGCACCGTATCCGGCACGATGTATTGGAGCAGGCGCTGGTAGTGGGTGATGACGACGATGGCCCGGTCCGGCGAGCGCAGCGTGTTGACGCCGTCCGCGACGATCTTCAGCGCGTCGATATCGAGGCCGGAATCGGTCTCGTCGAGGACGCACAGTTTCGGCTCGAGCAGCTTCATCTGCAGGATCTCGGCGCGCTTCTTCTCGCCGCCGGAAAAGCCGACATTGAGCGGCCGCTTCAGCATCGCCATATCCATGTTGAGCGAGGCCGCTGCTTCCTTCACGCGCTTGAGGAATTCCGGGATCTTCAGCGGTTCCTCGCCGCGCGCCTTGCGCTGCTCGTTCATCGCCACTTTCAAAAATTCCATCGTCGCCACGCCCGGTATCTCCATCGGATACTGGAAGGCGAGGAATATGCCGGCGGTTGCGCGCTCGGCCGGATCCATTTCGAGGATCGACTGGCCGTCATAGAGGATATCGCCCTCGGTGACCTCATAGTCCTCGCGGCCGGCGAGGATATAGGACAGCGTTGACTTTCCCGAGCCGTTGGGACCCATGATAGCGGCAACCTCGCCGGCCCTGACCGTCAGGTTCAGGCCGCGGATGATCTCGGTGCCGTCATCGACGATGCGGGCGTGCAGGTTTTTTATCTCAAGCATTTTTTCTTTTTCCTGAAAATTCTTATCCGGTCAGCCGACCGAGCCCTCGAGGCTGATGCCGATCAGCTTCTGCGCCTCGACCGCGAATTCCATCGGCAGCTGCTGGATGACGTCCTTGACGAAGCCGTTGACGATCAGCGCGATCGCCTCTTCTTCCGGGATGCCGCGCTGCATGACGTAGAACTTCTGGTCGTCGGAAATCTTCGAGGTGGTCGCCTCATGCTCGAACTGCGCCGTCGAATTCTTGGCTTCCATGTAGGGCACGGTGTGCGCGCCGCACTGGTCGCCGATCAGCAGTGAATCGCAGTTGGTGAAGTTGCGGGCGTTGGTCGCCTTGCGGTGCGCCGAGACCTGGCCGCGATAGGTGTTCTGCGAAAAACCGGCGGCAATGCCCTTGGAGATAATGCGGCTCGACGTGTTCTTGCCGAGATGGATCATCTTGGT
Organism: Mesorhizobium sp. M0894; assembly: GCF_040319725.1. NCBI lineage: Bacteria > Pseudomonadati > Pseudomonadota > Alphaproteobacteria > Hyphomicrobiales > Phyllobacteriaceae > Mesorhizobium > Mesorhizobium sp. M0894. Next base: position 4,943 of record NZ_JAMYOG010000009.1, read on the forward strand.
GCCGCTGTCGACCTGCTGGTAGCCGTTCGACACGGCGATCGAATAGAACTCGCCGCTGGAATCGTCGCCGCGCAGGATGCAACTCGGATATTTCCAGGTGATGGCCGAGCCGGTCTCGACTTGCGTCCACGAAATCTTCGAGCGATGGCCGCGGCAGTCGCCGCGCTTGGTGACGAAATTATAGATGCCGCCCTTGCCCTCGGCGTCGCCAGGATACCAGTTCTGCACCGTCGAATATTTGATCTCGGCATCGTCGAGCGCGATCAGTTCGACCACCGCGGCATGAAGCTGGTTCTCGTCGCGCTGCGGTGCCGTGCAGCCTTCGAGATAGGAGACGTAAGCACCCTCCTCGGCGATGATCAGCGTGCGCTCGAACTGGCCGGTGTTCTTCTCGTTCATGCGGAAATAGGTCGACAATTCCATCGGGCAGCGCACGCCCTTGGGGACGAAGACGAAGGAGCCGTCGGTGAACACCGCCGAATTCAACGTTGCGTAGAAATTGTCGGAGGTCGGCACGACCGAGCCGAGATATTTCTTCACCAGCTCCGGATGCTCGCGGATCGCTTCCGAGATCGAGCAGAAGATGACGCCGGCCTGCGCCAGCTCCTTCTTGAAGGTGGTGACGACGGAGACCGAATCGAACACCGCGTCGACAGCGACACGGCCCGACTTGTAGACATTGTCGCTGGCTTCCTCGAGCTCCGAGGCATCGGTCTTCTGCACGCCGGCGAGGATCTCCTGTTCCCTGAGCGGAATGCCGAGCTTCTCGTAGACCTTCAGCAGTTCGGGATCGACGTCGCTGAGCGAGGTCGGTCCGGGCGTGCTCTTGGGCGCCGCGTAATAGTAGAGGTCCTGAAAATCGATCTTGGGATAGTGGACGCGCGCCCATTTCGGCTCGTCCAGCGTCAGCCAGCGGCGATAGGCTTCCAGGCGCCATTCCAGCATCCAGGACGGCTCGTCCTTCTTCGCCGAAATGAAGCGGATAATGTCTTCGCTCAGGCCCTTGGGGGCCTTGTCCATCGCGATTTCGGTCTGGAATCCGTATTTATACTGGTCGACATCGATCTTTCGAACTCGATCGATCGTCTCCTGCACAGCAGGCATCAGCGTTCTCCATCCACGCCGGGGTCAAGGCCCGGCAGTTTTCAAACTATGGCACCGCCAACCAGCACCCTTTGGGCACCCGAAGCGGCGTAAGTTTCATATAGTGCGTTCATGCCGGAAATTCACCCGGCCAAATGCAAACGCACGGCTCTACCAGGCCGTAAGGCCCAAATGTCACGTTGCCGCGCTCAGGCGGCCTTTTCCCTGTTTGCCCGCCGCGCGACGATCGTCGCCAGCGCCGAACGGAACAGCTCGATGTCTTCAGCGCCGGTCGCGTGACCGATCGACACACGCAACGCGCCAAGGCTGTCGCCATAACCCATGGCCTTCAGCACGTGACTAGGCCCGACCTTGCCCGATGAACAGGCCGATCCGGCCGACAGCGCCACACCGGCCAGGTCGAAGGCGATCTGCGCCGTCTCGGCCTTGATGCCGGCAATAGCGAAGAATGTGGTGTTGGCAAGCCTTGGCGCGCCGGTCCCGAAGAATTCGGCATCCGGAACCAGCGTTTTCACGATCGCCTCGATTTCGTCGCGACGTTGCCGCACCGCATCGATCGTTTGCAAGCCGGCAAGCGCCTCACGCGCCGCCGCGCCAAACCCGGCAATCGCCGCCAGGTTTTCGGTGCCGCCGCGATGGCCCTTTTCCTGGCCGCCGCCGCTGACCAGCGGCTTCGGCATCATCAAGTCCGACGCCGCGACAATGGCGCCGACGCCCTTGGGGCCGCCGATCTTGTGCGAGGAGAGAATCAGATAATCGGCGTAACCCGTTGACATATCGAGCGGAATGCGGCCGGCCGCCTGCACGGCATCGACCACCAGGATGCCACCCGCCGCCTTGACGATTTCAGCAATGCGGCCAACCGGCTGGATCACGCCGGTCTCGTTGTTGGCGGCGTGGATGGCTACCAGCGGCAAGCCGTCGGCCTTGTCATGCGCACCGAGCGCTGCCGCCAAGGCGTCGAACCTGACGATGCCATCGGCGTCGACGCCGATCCGCGTCAGCTGCGCGGCCGGGAAGCGCCCGCCATTCAGCAGGCAAGGATGATCGGCCTCGGACACGTAAAGCCGGCTCATGCGGATGGCGCCGCGCCCCATCTGCCAGTCCGGCGTCAGCAGCGTCGAGGCCGCTTCCGTAGCGCCGGAGGTGAACACGACATGCTCTGTTTTGGCGCTGACCAGTCGTGCCAGGTCGCGCCTAGCATCCTCGATCAGCCGCCGTGCAGCGCGGCCCTCGGCATGGACCGAGGACGGGTTGGCGGCGACGTCGAGCGCAGTGACCACGGCCGCGCGCGCCGAGGCAAGCAGCGGCGCGCTGGCGTTGTAGTCGAGATAGGCGCGAGCTCCGGCCATTTCCGTCCAACTGGTCCCTTCAAAAGCCGTTCCGCGAAGATAGCGCGTTATTTCCTTGAAATTGCAAGGCAAGACGTCCTATTTACGCGGCTTGCGGCGCGGGTGGCCGAGCCACAATTTTTTGGCCGCCCAGTTTTGAACAATTCTAAACTAGCTTCTAGAAAGACGCCCGCCCTGCGTCAAGGCCTAGGGAAGACTGGGGCCTAGGGAAGACTGGGGCCTAGGGAAGACTGGGGCCAGAGGAAGAGTTGTTCCGGGCGCCGCGCAGTTTATGCCAAGTGGAGTATTTCATGCCTGAGGTCATTTTTACCGGTCCGGCCGGCCGCCTGGAGGGTCGCTATCAGCCCTCGAAGGAAAAGAGCGCGCCGATTGCCATCGTCCTGCACCCGCACCCCCAGTTCGGCGGTACGATGAACAACAAGATCGTCTACGACCTCTTCTACATGTTCCAGAAGCGCAATTTCACCACGCTGCGCTTCAATTTCCGCGGCATCGGCCGCAGCCAGGGCGAATTCGACCACGGCACCGGCGAGTTGTCCGACGCTGCCGCGGCGCTCGACTGGGTGCAGTCGCTTCATCCGGATTCCAAGAGCTGCTGGGTTGCGGGCTATTCGTTCGGCTCGTGGATCGGCATGCAGCTTCTGATGCGCCGGCCCGAGATCGAAGGCTTCATCTCGATCGCGCCGCAGCCCAATACCTATGATTTCTCGTTCCTGGCACCCTGCCCGTCGTCCGGCCTGATCATCCATGGCGACGCCGACAAGGTCGCGCCGCCAAAGGACGTGCAGGGCCTGGTCGACAAGCTGCACACGCAAAAGGGCATTACCATCACCCAGAAGACCTTGCCCGGCGCCAACCATTTCTTTGCCAACCATGCGGAGCTTTTGATCGAGGAATGCGCGGACTATCTCGATCGCCGGCTGGCCGGGGAGCTGTCCGACCCACGGCCGAAGCGGCTGAGATAGTCGGGGAACGAAAATGTACCAGCCGCCTCACTTCCAGGAAACCCGGCAGGACGTCCTGCACGGGCTGATCCGGGCGCATCCGCTTGGCCTGCTGGTCTCGAATGGCGCCGAGGGGCCGGTCGCCAACGCGATTCCCTTCCTGCTCGACGCCCCCTCCCTGCTCAACGAGGAAGTGCCGCCGAACGGCAGGCTACGCGCCCATCTAGCCAGGGCCAATCCGCAATGGCGGCTTTTGGCCGACAATCCCCTGTCGCCCGTGCTGGTCGTCTTCCAGGGCGCGGACGCCTATGTGACGCCGTCCTGGTACGAGACCAAGCGCGAAACCGGCAAGGTGGTACCGACCTGGAACTACGCCATCGTCCAGGTGCGCGGCATCGTTACGGTGGTCGAGGACCAGGATTGGCTGGCTGAGCAGATTTCCGATCTGACAATGTCGCAGGAGGGCAATCGCGCGACGCCGTGGGCGGTGACCGACGCGCCAGCACCCTTCATCCAGTCGCAGATCAAGGGCATTGTCGGCCTGGAAATCGCGATCACCGAAATCAACGGCAAATGGAAAGTCAGCCAGAACCGGCCGGCCGCCGACCGCATCGGTGTCGCCGAGGGGCTCGAGAGCGAAGCTGCCAGTTCGGCCGACATGGTCCGGCTGGTACGATCCTATGGCGGGCTGGACGGCAAGTAATCTCGACCGGTCTCAGGCCGGTCGCGGGCTCAATCGACCTTGGTCATCGCCGCCTTGCGCTCGTTGGCGATCAGCCAGAGATTGCGGATATAGATCAACAGGCCCATGGCCTGGCCGGCGATGAACACCGGATCCTGACGCTGGATGGCGTAGATCAGCAGCAGGCCGCCGCCGAACAGCGAAAAAAACCAGAAGGCGATCGGCACGACACTGCGCTTGGCCTTTTCCGACGCCACCCACTGCACCAGAAAGCGCATGGTGAAGAAGAACTGGGCGACGAAGCCGAGCAGAACCCAGGCATCGAATTGCTTGACGAAAACATCGTGAAGCCAGGTCGCCAATTCCTGAAGCACGTTACCCATGCCTGATTTCCTCTACTTTGGGCATTCTGCGGCGCCTGCGGCGCAGCCACCAGACGCCGGCAAGATCGAGCACGCCCTGCAGGCCGCGATCGAAGATGCCGTAATTCGATTTGCCGTGGCGGCGGGAGCGGTCGACGACGTCGCAATGGACGACGCGGTAGCCCTCCTGGATGACCAGCGCCGGAACAAAGCGGTGGGTGCCGTCGAAGAACGGCAATTTCCTCAAAATATCGGTATGGATCGCCTTGAGGCCGCAGCCGGTATCCCGCGTCTCGTCGTGCAGGATGGCCTTTCTCAGCCCGTTGGCGAAACGCGACGCCAGCTGCTTGATCTTGCTGTCGCGGCGCTTCAGACGCTGTCCCTGCGCAGCCCCGACGTCGGGACCAGCCTGCCGGAGCGCGTCGATCAACACTGGGATATAGCCGGGGTCGTTCTGGCCGTCGCCGTCGATGGTGGCGACGATATCGCCGCGCGCTGCCCAGGCGCCCGAGCGTACCGAGAGCGACTGGCCGGCGGATTTCGCATGCCTGAGGTGGCGCAGCGGAAACGCGCGAAGCGCTGCCTGAGCGGCAAGGACCGAAGGCGTGTCGTCGGTCGAGCCATCGTCGACGACGATGACCTCGAAGTCGCGCCCGGCCATGGCAGCGCCGATCTCGTCGAGCAGAAGCGGCAGGTTCGCCGCCTCGTTCCGGCAAGGAATGACGATGGATATCTCCGGCATCTCGACTCTGTCACAGGATATGGCATTCGATCGATGCCGCGCGGTCCAGCGGATGAGGCCCGCTGGTGCGGCGCCTCATTACGCCAGCCGAAACGAGGACGCAAGCAGGCGCGCCGGAAGTGAAGGATGATCGCTTCAGGTTTGATGGCCCCCCACGTTACCCGTTCCGGGGAGAGCCGCTTGTCTCGCGACGCGCGGCTCTCCCTTCTCCCTTGTGGGAGAAGGTGTGAGGGGTGCTCCAGCTTGGCACCAACCGCGCTCTGTCCAGCACCCCTCAACCGTCTTGGCGCTGCGCGCCAATCCACCTTCTCCCACCGGGGAGAAGGGAAGAGGGCGCGCTAAAACCGGATTCCACTTTTGCTGATCGCGCTTGAGTGCTAAACGCCGGCCTTCACGCATACCGTGCCGCGTTCGGCCGCAAGCCTCTGGGAAGAAAAATGTCCGCCTTCAAATCCGATTTCCTGCGCACGATGAGCGAGCGCGGCTTCATCCACCAGACCTCGGATGATGCAGCCCTCGACCAGCTTTTCGCCACGGAGACGGTGAGCGCCTATATCGGCTTCGACGCCACCGCGAGGAGCCTGCATGCCGGGTCGCTGATCCAGATCATGATGCTTTACTGGCTGCAGCAGACCGGTCACCGGCCGATCGCGCTGATGGGCGGCGGCACCTCGATGATCGGCGATCCGTCGTTCAAGGACGAGGCGCGCAAGCTTTTGACGCCGCAGGACATCGAGAACAATCTGGCCGGCATCCGCCGCAACTTCATGCCCTACCTCAAATTCGGCAGCGGCCCCAACGACGCCGTCATGATCAACAATGCCGACTGGCTGATGGATATCAACTACGTCAATTTCCTGCGCGATGTCGGCAGGCATTTTTCGGTCAACCGCATGCTGGCCTTCGATTCGGTCAAGCTCCGGCTGGATCGCGAGCAGTCGCTGTCGTTCCTCGAATTCAACTACATGATCCTGCAGGCCTACGACTTCGTCGAGCTCTACAAGCGCCTCGGCTGCCGGCTGCAGATGGGCGGCTCCGACCAGTGGGGCAACATCGTCAACGGCATCGATCTCGGCCACCGCATGGAAGGCGCGCAGCTTTATGCGCTGACGACGCCGCTGCTCACCACTTCGTCCGGCGCCAAGATGGGCAAGTCGGCCTCGGGCGCGGTCTGGCTCGATGCGGAGATGTTGAGCCCGTACGAGTTCTGGCAATATTGGCGCAATACCGAGGATGCCGATGTCGGCCGTTTCCTGAAGCTCTACACGACCCTGCCGCTCGCCGAGGTCGCGCGCCTCGAACGGCTCGGCGGCTCGGAGATCAACGAGGCCAAGAAGATCCTCGCCACCGAAATCACCGCCATGCTGCATGGCCGCGAGGCGGCGGAGGAGGCCAGCGAAACGGCGCGTAAGACGTTCGAAGAAGGCGCGTTCGCCGAAACACTGCCGACTGTCGAGGTGAGCAGGGCGGATCTTGAAGTCGGCGTCGGCATATTGTCGCTGTTCGTGACCGCCGGGCTGGCTGCGTCCAACGGCGAGGCAAGGCGGCATATCCAGGGCGGCGCCGTGCGCCTCAACGACCAGCTCGTAGCCGACGATCGCAGGATGGTGACGCTGCAGGATCTTGGCCCGGAAAACGTGGCAAAGCTGTCCCTCGGCAAGAAGAAACACGTTCTGGTGCGGCCGGTCTGACGCTACGCTGCCGTTCACGCCGGCAGGACAGAGGGGGGCACGAAGGATCGCTACAGAGCGTCGTTGTTCACCCGCCTACCCTGGCCGCCTCAACGATACTCGAAGATCGACCGGAATATCCCGGGCGCGATCACCGATAGCGGATTGACCTCCAGGTTGGGCTTGTTGGCGTTGCCCTTGAGCCTGTAGGTGACGCCGATCAGGCCGCGGTCGCGGCCGTTGCCGAGCAGCGCGCCGATCAGCGGCAGTTCGCCGAAGATGCGGTTTACGCCGTAGGCCGGCATGAACGTGCCGGTGATGTCCATATTGTTGTTCTGGTCGTAGAGCGTGCCCTGGAAGGTGGTGCCGATGCGCGAGCCGCGCAGCACGCCGTTGCGCAGCTTCAGATAGCCGCTGCCCTTCTCGATTTCGCTGAAACCGCGCTCGAACTTCACCCTCGACGTGTCGAGATTGCCTTTGACCGCCTCGTTGAGGCTACGGCTGTCGCCAGCCGGCGTCGTCGACACGATCGAGGCGAGCTTCGGCTCGTTGACGATAAAGAAGTTCTTGGCGTCGACCTGGCCTTTCATCGGCCCGTCGCCGGCCCCGGTGAGTGCCAGCGTGATCGAGCCGCCTTCCATGTGCTCGTAGATGTTAAGGAAGCGCAGTATGGCACCGGCATCGGCCGACTTCATGTTGAGCGCGCGCAGGCCGCCGCCGGTCGTATTGCTGATGGTGATCGCGGCTCCCGAATCTGCCGTGGCGCTCACCTTGAGCCCGTTCACCCTGGAGCCGGCGGCGCTGTAGTCGAGCTTCAGATTCGATAGCACCTCGTCATGGAAGCCGGTCAGGGAACTGACGTCGGCGCTGACCGAGATCGTATCGACGCCGGTGGTCTTGGTGGCGGTGTCGACGTCGGACGTGAATTGCTTGATCAGCGAGCGTGCGTCCAGCGCGCTGCCGCTAACCTCGACCGCATAGGCCTTGCCCGACCGCTTCACCGAGACGGCGACGTCGTCGCCCCTGTTCAACGTGACCTTGCTGAACCGGGCCGAGGACAAGGCGCCGTTGACCAGCACCGCGCTGCCGTCGATGGAGAAGGTCTTGCCGTCGAGTTCGAAATTGGACAGCGTCGTGGTGTCGCCGGTCTTCGCCATGGCGAAGGTGACCTTGGCGGGGATGCCGGGGCCCTTGCTCCAGCCGGCCCAGGGAATGTCCAGCCTGGCATTGGTCAGGTCGGCCGACACGTTCTGGTTGCCGGTGCCGCTCTTGTCGATCGCCACCTTGATGGTTCCGGAAAGCAGCGTCGACAGGCCAGGCATGGCGGTGGCGCGGGTCTTGTCGTCGAGCACCAGCGCTACTTTACGACTGCGCGGCGGGCCGCCATCCCTGAGCGGCTCGATCAGGTCGAGCTCGGCCGGAATGCCGTTGAGCAGCGCCTTGGCCGAGATCACCGCCCGGTCGGGTGCGACGGTGATCGAGCCGTCGGCATGGCTGACCGTCTGGCCCTCGAACGGCTTGGCCAGCGACAGGTCCTTGTAGTCGAGCGCCACCAGCCAATCGAGTTTGGAGGAGTCGACGCCGGACTGCAGCGGAATATCGGCCTTGACGTGGCCGGTCACCGTGCCGGACAGGTCGTCCGGCAGCAGGCCGACATGGCGCATGGCGTTGATCGGGTCATAAGATGCCAGTTCGGCGATCGCCGGCGCCTCGCCGGCGACATCGATGTCGAGCGCGCCGATCACCGGCGGATGGTTCGCCGCCTTGACGGTGAGCGTGCCGTTGCTTGCCGCCACGGTACGGCCGCTCGGCATATAGACGCTGCCCGAGGACAGCGCGACGTCGACGTCGTTGCCGTGGAAGCCGACGACGCCGACGGCATCGCGGATCGGCGGAATACGGCCGGCCGTGTCGAAGCGCGATCCTTCAACCTGGAATCGGCCGAAGACTTCATCGGCGGAAAGCGGCACGCCGTTGCCGAGCCGTCCGGGTACGACCTGGAATTGCAGGCTGCCATCGACGACGCGGCCGCCGAACAGGTTCTTAAGCACCCACAGCCTGGCATTGCGCGCCGAAAACCACGGCCATAATTGCTTGACGTGCGAGACCGGCATGTCGTGGACATTGAGCGCCACCGAAATGCCCGGCGCCTGGTTGGCGACGAATGAAACCGAAGCCGTGCCCAGCACTTCGCTGCCCGGTCCGGACCGGACGCCGATCTGCTCGGCGACCAGCTTTTGGCTCGTCGGCTGGTAGATGCCGGCAATACGGGCAATGAAGCTGAGCGCCGGTTCCGGCGAATCCGACGGCGCCAAGGTCGAACCGTCGCTGGTCAGGTCGTAGCGATAGGATGGCTCCTCGCCCGCTGTGCCGGTCGCCGGCTTCGGCCCGATCGAACCGGCAAAATCGAAGGTCGAGCGGCCGGTCTTCACCAGCAATCCGTCGACCTGGATCTTGTTCGAACCGGCGACGAGCGTTGCATCGAGATCGACGTCGGCCGGAAGCAGGCCGCGCGAACCGAGATCGAGCACCGATCCGGTCAGCGACAGGGCAGCGGTCAGCCGCGAGCCGTTGTCGCCGGCCGCTTCCGACCCCGCCAGCTTCAAGGCGATTGCGCCCAATTTGCCACCTGCCGCCGCAGTGTCGGCGTCCGCCGCCTGGATGCTGGCGTCCAGCGTGGCGATGCGTCGCGTCGCCGGATCGCGGGTGGCGGAAGCGGCGATGGTGAGCGCCCTGCCGTCGACATCCGCGTCGGATGAAAACTCCATGCTTCCCGGTCCCGACTGCGACACGGAGGCGTCGGCGATGGTGACCGACTTGACCGATCCGGTCTCGGGCAGTGCCAGCTCGACATTGCGCAGATCGATCTGGCGCACCGAATCCTCGCGCACCGCATCGAGCGCGCGGTTGACGTTGGCGAAGACGGCGGCGGAAAGTTTTTCCGGATCGATGAGGCCATCCTGGTTGCGCAGCCCGGCCGTCCAGTCGCCGCCGGACGGCATCGCCGCCATGACGATGTGCGCGTCGGAAATCCGGGCGCTGGTCAGCCGCACCTCGCCCGAAAGCAGCGGGATCAGCCGGATGCCGAAGCGGACCCGGCCGGCATCGGCCATCGGTTTGCCGTCGGCGGTCTTGAGGCTGACGTCGCTGACCTGCAGCGCAATGAAGCTCGACCCGTCAAGCGTCAGCCGGGCCGGCCCGACGGCAACGTCGACATCGAAGCCGGCCAATTTCTCGATTGCCGTCTCGGCTTCCGCGCGAAGCCGCTCCGAGCCGAAACCGGACACGCCGATCGCATAGACACCGGCCGCAGCCAGCAGCACAAGGGCGACGAGGCCGGCAAACAGCCGCGCCATCAAACGAACGCCGCGACCGATCGACGCTTGGCCGAGCGGCGGGACGCGGCACGCGGACGGAAAGGTCCCCAGGTCGGTGATCTCGTCACGCCTGAACCTGATCTTCTCGTGCTGCGGTAGCTCCTGATCCACGCAATCTTCCGTTGAAACGAATTCGATCGTGGACGAATCCCCGCTCGACATTATATCGATGCAGCCTGGCGCGTAACCTCAAACAAGGGCATCGGTATGGCTGACCTCGACGTGGGCGATGTTGCGCCGCAATTCGATCTTCCGCGCGACGGCGGCGGTTCACTCAGCCTCGCCACATTGCTGGGAAAACCCATCGTACTCTATTTCTACCCACAGGACGACACCACAAGCTGCACCAGCGAGGCGATCGGCTTTTCGCAGTTGAAGCCGGAATTCGAAAAGGCCGGCGCTGTCGTCATCGGGCTGTCGCCGGACAGCGTCAAGAAGCACGACAAGTTCAAGGCGAAATACGATCTGAGCATCGACCTGGTCGCCGACGAAGAGCGCAAGGTGATCGAGGCCTACCATTTGTGGGTCGAAAAGAAGCTCTACGGCCGCATTTATATGGGCGTCGAGCGGGCGACGTTCCTGGTCGGCCGGGACGGACGCATCGCCAGGATCTGGCGTAACGTCCGCGTCAAAGGCCACGCCGAAGCGGTGCTGGAGGCCGTTCGCGCCCTTTGAGAGCTGCGGCACGCCGCTGCAATTCGATGCCCGTTTTGCGCGAATACCTTTGCCCGTCGTTCGGTCCGGCAAAACTTTGTTAACCCTAATAATGTGTAATCAGGCTCGTCGTTGGTGTCGTAACGAAAGCTTGGTCCCGTGAACGTAGCCAGTCAGTCAGCGGTCTTCGGCAGACGCAGAGAGCCCCACACCGTCATCATCGCCCGGGGCGACCAGATAAGGCATTTCACCATACGTCCGTGGCTGGCCGCATTTTGCGGCTCGGCGCTGGCGGCGATCGTCATTGGCTACCTGCTGGCGACCTCTTATCTGGTGCTGCGCGACGACCTGATCGGCGCCACGACGGCGCGGCAGGCGCGCATGCAGCAGGCCTATGAAGACCGCATCTCGGCATTGCGCGGCCAGGTCGACCGCATCACCAGCCGCCAGCTTCTCGATCAGCAGTTGATGGAAACCAAGGTCAGCGAGTTGCTGGAACGGCAGAGCCAGCTCAGCCTGCGTCACGGCCGCCTCGGCCCGATCCTCGAACGAGCCGAAAATGAGGTCGGAACGCCGCCCGTGCCGACGGCAAAGCCGGACGAACACGCCGACGCGACCGGCAGCATCGCCCAGCCGATGGCCTACTCCGTCGCCAGCATTGCTGCCCCCCTTGCCAGCGACGACACGAGGCCGTTCTCGCTGTGGTCGACCCGCGCCAATCCGCTGCCGAGCGAAAGCGCGGCCGACCGGGCAGACAAGCTCTTCGTTTCGATCAACAACTCGCTGAAGACCATCGAGAGCCAGCAACTCACCCGCATCGCGACGCTTGCCGACAGTGCCTACAAGAGCGCCGACGCGATCTCGCAGGCGCTCGAGGCCGCCGGCCTGCCGGTCGACAGCGAATTCGAAAAGAGCGACGTCGGCGGCCCGCTGATACCGCTCGACAGTTCGTTGGTCTTTGACAGCAAGGTCAAAGAGTTGGACGAGGCGCTTGACGCGCTGGATCATCTGAAAAAGGAGGCGCGCCGGCTGCCGCTCGCCAACCCCGCCCCCGGCCATAGCGTCACCAGCCCGTTCGGCGTGCGCACCGACCCCATCCTCGGCACGGCCGCCTTGCATTCCGGCATGGATTTCAGGGCGCCGGTCGGCATGCCGGCCAAGGTCACGGCAGCCGGCGTCGTCGTCAAGGCCGGCTGGAACGGCGGCTACGGCCGCATGGTCGAGGTCGACCACGGCAACGGTTTTGTGACGCGTTACGGACATCTCAGCAAAATCGACGTCGCCGTCGGCCAGAAGCTCGATGCCGGGGACATCATCGGCAAGACCGGCAACAGCGGCCGCTCGACCGGCCCGCATCTGCACTACGAGGTTCGCCACAATGGCGAGGCGATCGACCCGCTGCGGTTTTTGACCGTCGGCAAGAAGGTCGAGCGGTATCTCTAGGAGCCGGGCTGCTCCTCAGACGACCCAGCAATTGAGCGGCATCGGGCCGGCGCAGCCAGGCCAAGGCGGCCTCACCTAAGTATCCTCGGGCGATCGCCCTTCGCTCTATTCTCCCCAGCAAACATTCGGCTCCAGCCCTTGAGGGCCTCTGCCCCACAGCGTTGACTCCGACGCAGTTGTAGGATGATATGTATAAGCCTATGCCTTAGTCCAGCAGGCTTGTAATGACCGTTCATGGTATCCCGCCTGAAATTCTGAATGCTCTGGAGGGCGCTGTCGGACAAAGCGGCGTGACCGCCGACGCTGCCGGCATGGCGAAATACCTTTTGGACTGGTCCGGGGATCATCGCGGCGGAGCCCTTGCGGTGCTGAAGCCTGCTTCCGTCAGCGAAGTCCAGGCTGTGGCGCGGCTCTGCGGCACGCTCGGGCTCGGAATCATCCCACAGGGCGGGAACACCGGGCTGGTGGCGGGTGCAATCGACATTGACACCCGTGGCGCGGTAATCGTCAGTCTGGAGCGGTTGAACGGCATCCGTCTCGTCGACGCCGACAATTTCGTCCTGCAGGCCGATGCCGGCTGCATCCTGCAGCACATCAAGGATGCGGCAGAAGCAGAGGATTGCCTGTTTCCGCTGGCGCTCGGCGCGCAGGGAAGCTGCCAGATCGGCGGCAATGCGGCCAGCAATGCCGGCGGCACCAACGTGCTGCGCTATGGCATGGCGCGCGATATCATCCTCGGCCTCGAAGTCGTCCTGCCCGACGGCGAGTTGTGGAGCGGCTTTTCCGGCCTGCGCAAGGACAATCGCGGCTACGACCTGAAGCAGCTCTTCATCGGCAGCGAAGGAACGCTCGGCATCATCACCGGCGTCGAGCTCAAGCTGTTTCCGAAACCGGCCCGGGTCGAGACCGCTTATCTCGGTCTCGTTTCGTTCGAAGCGGCCATCACCCTGTTCCGGCAGGCTCGCCGGGCCTCATCCGATCTGATTTCGGCCTTCGAGATCATTGGATCGGAGTGCATCGACCTCGCGCGCTTGATCGATGCCAACATCGTTTCGCCGGTCGAAGCTCCCGTCCACGTGCTGATCGAACTCTCCGCAAGTGCTACGGTCGATCTGCGCTCCATGCTGGTCGATTTCCTGGCCGGAGCCATTGAGAGCGGTCTGGTTGCCGAGGCCGTCCTTGCTGAAAGCGTCGCACAGGCCAGGGCCTTCTGGGCCATCCGCGAAGGGCTGGTCGAGGGCCAGGTAAGACGCGGCTACCATGTGCGCACCGACCTTGCGGTCAGGATATCGGACATCCCTGCCCTCATCGATCAGGCCCGCCAATTCGTGGCGCTGGAACATCCAGGCTGGCTGCCGCAGGCCTATGGCCATGCCGGCGACGGCAATATCCATTTCAACGTCCTGCCACCGCTTGGGCTCGCCGAGGGGGAAGCTCGTGCCCAGGGCGCGGAGATCACCGCCGGGCTCTACCAGATTGTCGGCGCGCTTGGCGGGTCGATCAGCGCCGAGCACGGCATCGGCCGCACCCGTCATCGCACTTTCTGGGCCGGCCTGGCGCCTGCCCATCGCCGGCTCGTCACGGCGCTCAAAACAACGATCGACCCTCAGGGATTGATGAATCCCGGCTGCCTTCTGCCATCGACGGAGACCTTTCCATGAAGCAAAGACTGGCCGCTATCGGCAGGGTCGAGGCGCTGCCGCATCGCGTCGCCGCGTTCCTCAGCCGCGAGATCGAATCCGGCGAGCTCAATCCGGGCACGCGGCTGCCGACCGAGCAGCAGCTCTCGGAAAAATTCGGCGTCAGTCGCAATGTGGTGCGCGAGGCGATCGCTCAACTCAGGGCTGATGGCATGATCGAAGCCCGGCAAGGCGTCGGCGCCTTCGTGCTGGCGCCGGAGCAGCGCGCCTCGATCCGCATCGATGGCGAGGCGCTGAAAGCGACCGGGAATATGGAACGGCTGTTCGAGCTGCGTTGCATACTGGAAGCCGAGTCAGCTGCGCTCGCCGCCGAACGGCGCGGACAGGAGCACCTCGACGCAATCAAGGCGGCGCTAGACCGGATGAGCGGCGAGGAGCGCTGGGAAGAAGGCAGCATCGACGCCGACCTTTTGTTCCATCGCGAGATCGCGCGGGCGACCGGCAACAATTACATCCACACCTTTATCTCCTTCGTTTGCGAGCAGATCCGCCGCTCGATCCACTACGCACGCCTCACCAATCCGCTGCACGACCTGGTCGAAGTCAATGTCGGGGAGCATGTGCGCATCTACGAAGCGCTGGTCGCGGGCGATCCCACGGCCGCCGAGGCGGCGATGCGCGCCCACATCGTCGGCGCCGCCGACCGCGTCGGCGTCAAGCTGCCAGCATCGCGCGCCGCGCACAGCACAGGGAGGTAGCCATGCCGGTCGGAGGCGCATATGCGATTTCGGACGTCTGCCTGCTCGTCGAAAATATCGAGCGGACGGTTGAATTCTACGTCGAGAAACTCGGCTTTCGCCTGCGGCGCCGCGCCGAGGGCTTTGCCGACTTTCATGGCGAGGGCGTCACGCTGGCGGCGTGGGAGATCGACCACATCAACCGGCACACCGGCGTCTCGAAATTGAGGTCGCCGCGCCAGGCGCACAAGGTCTGCGTGGCGGTCAGGCTAGACGCGCCCGGCGAGATCGACCGGCTCCATGGCGAACTGGCAGCCAAGGGCGTGCCCTTCTCCGGCCCGCCGGAGGATTATGTCTGGAACGCGCGCTGCGCATATTTCACCGATCCCGACGACACGCTTTGGGAACTATACGCCTGGCTCGACGGCGGCCCCGGCGACTATCACGACGAACAGCCGTAGACGACGCCGCGCCACGGAAAAATGAAGAGACGAGAACGTCTTGCAACAGGAGCGAAAAATGAGTGGGAACAGAGACTACGACATGAACCGCCGCAGCTTCGTGAAAGCCGGCTTCGCCGCCGTCGCGGCAGCTTCGGCCGGAATGCAGCTCGTGCTGACGCCGGGCGCCAAGGCTGCCGGAAAGGTCGTCATCCAGTATGATTGGCTGATGTCCAACGGACAGATTGGCGACATCGCAGCCGTCGCCAACGGCTATTTCAAGGAGGTGGGCCTCGAGGTGGAATTCAGCCCGGGCGGTCCCAATGCGGCGACGGTGCCGCCGGTGATTTCGGGCGCCGCACAACTCGGCCAGTTTTCCGAAACGCCGCAGCTCTACGCGGCGCGTGCCAGCGGCGTGCCGGTGAAGATCATCGCCTGCGGCTTCCGCACCGGTCCCTATGCCTTCACTTCGAAGCCTGCCAAGCCGATCCGCGGCGTGGCCGATCTCAAGGGAAAGAAGATCGGCATCCAGCCGACGGCGCGCTTCGTCATCGATGAGATCCTGGCCAAGAACGGTATTGATCCGTCCGAGGTCACCGTCGTCAATGTCGGCTTCGACAAGGCGCCGCTGGTGCGCGGCGACGTCGACGCGATTGGCGGATGGATCACCAACACCCAGGCGCTGAGCGTCGTCGGCGACGACCGGATCGATCTTCTGGTGCGCGATCTCGGGCTGAACTCCTATGCCGACGTGTATTTCGCTACCGACACAGCGATCGAACAGGATGCGGAAATGCTGGCGAAATTCATCGGCGCCGTCGCCAAGGGCTGGGGCTGGGTGCACGCCAATCCGCAGGAAGCAGTCAAGAAGATGGTCGAAGCCTATCCGGAAATGGACCTTGGCTGGGAGCAGAAGACGATCAATCTGGTGCTGAAACTCTCCTTTGACGGTGCAACCGCCAAGGACGGATGGGGAACCTTCGATCCCGCCTCGATCGAGGAGCAGCTGGCGCTGCTGGACAAGGTCGGCCAATACCCGAACGGCCGGCCCGCGGCAGCCGATGTCTACACCACCAAGATACTCGAATTGTCGGCCGCCGACCGACCCAAGCTCGACGCGCCCGCGGCTTGATGGCGAACGCGATCGAGGCCCGCAGGCTGGATGTCGGCTATAGCGGCCGGCAGCCGGTGGTGAAAGTGCTCTCCGGTCTCGACCTGTCGGTCGAGGCCGGCTCCTTCCTGTCGATCCTTGGACCTTCGGGATGCGGCAAGTCGACGTTCCTCAGGGTGGTGGCCGACTTGCTCGATCCGCTCGGCGGCTCGATCATCGTGCTTGGCGACACACCGCATGCTGTCCGTTCGCGGCGCGATGTCGGTTTCGTCTTCCAGGACTCGACCCTGCTGCCCTGGCGCACCGTGCGCGACAACGTCCGCCTGCCGCTCGATGTCGGACAAGGCCGGCTTACCCGGACAATAGACGATCGAACCGACGAGCTGCTTGATCTGATGGGGCTTGCCGGGTTCGGTGAGCGTCTGCCGCACCAATTGTCCGGCGGCCAGCGCCAGCGCGTGGCGATCGCCCGGTCACTGCTCGGGCAACCCAGGCTGCTTTTGATGGACGAGCCCTTCGGTGCGCTGGACGAGATCACCCGCGACCGCCTCAACGACGAGCTTTTGTCGTTGTGGCGGCGCACCGGCGCGACCATCCTTTTCGTTACTCATTCGATCGCCGAAGCCGCCTATCTCGGAGAACGGGTCATCGTTCTCGCCGCCAATCCGGGCCGCCTGGCCAGAGACCTCGACATGCGGCCGTTCAAGCAGGCAGGCAACCGCTGTTCGCGCGAGGATCCGGCGATCGTTGCCGCGATGGCCGAACTGCGCGGCGCGCTGGAACAGGCCTCATGAGGCAGGCGCCCTTGCCATCGGCGCTGGCCGTCGCCCTGCCCGTTTTTGGCGCGGCCTCGATCCTGCTCGCCTGGCAGTTCCTGCTGCCATGGCTCGGCGTGCCGGCCTATATCGTACCGACGCCGACGGCCATATCAGGCGTGTTCCGGAAGAGTCTTGCTTTGCTACTCAGCAATCTCTGGCCGACGCTGATCGAGGCGCTGGCGGGATTTGTCATCGGCAATTTTGCCGGTGTGCTGCTGGCGGTGCTGTTCGTGCACAGCCGCATCCTGCAGGCCGCCTATTTTCCGATCGTGCTGTTCTTCAACACCATCCCCATCCTGGCGCTGTCGCCGATCATCATCCTGATCTTCGGGCTCGGCATGACGCCGAAGATCGTGATCGCGGCGGTGATCTGCTTCTTCCCGACGCTGGTCAACATGATTCGCGGGCTGGACTCGGCCAGCGACAACGAGCACGAACTGTTCCGGGTGCTATCGGCTACGCGCTGGGAGATCTTCTGGAGCCTGCGCCTGCCAAGAGCATTGCCGATGCTGTTCTCCTCGCTGAGAATCGCTTCGGCCACGGCCGTGATCGGCGCCATTGTCGGCGAGTGGATCGGGTCGGATAAGGGCCTCGGCGCGCTCATCATCCAGGCGACCTTCAACTATCAGTCGGACCGGCTCTATGCGGCGATCGTGCTGTCGTCGTCCTTGTCGATCGCGATGTTCGCAATCGTGGTTCTGCTGGAGCGCCGTGCCATCCGCTATTGACCATTCCGTCGAGCGGCCATCCGCCAGGCGCGGGCTGTAAATTTATTTTTGAATTCCATTTGACTGAATAAATCTTCAGTGCCAGTCTGACCTCTCTCGAGGGCGCAAGGCATGGCACTGCGGGGAACCAATCAGGAGTTCGGGCGGCCGTATAATCGGCGCATCGTGCTCGAATCCATCCGCCTTCACGGGCCGATCGCCCGCGGCGACATTGCCAGGCGGGTCGGGCTCACCGTGCAGACGGTGTCGACCATCGTTCGCGAGCTGGAAGAGCACGGTTACGTGCTGTCGCTGCGCGAAGAGCCCAAGGGGCGCGGCCTGCCCCCGGCAACGCTGCGGATCAATCCGGAAGGCGGCTATGCCGTCGGCATTCACGTCACCCCGCTGGGCATCAATGCCGCGCTGATCAACCTCAGCGGCGATGTCATCGAGAGCAGCTACCGCGAGGCCCCAAATGCAACGCCCGACCACGCCTTCGAGCTGATCGGCGCCATGGTACTCGAATTGACAGCACTGCGGCCCGGTGGCCGCGTCCTCGGCATCGGCATGGCGTTGCCCGGGCCGTTTGGCGTGGAGTCCATGAGCTTTGTCGGTCCGACCACCATGACCGGCTGGAAGGATGTGGCGCTGCGCGAGCGGCTGGCCGCCTCGACCGGGCTGCCGGCCTTTTTCGAAACCGACATGGCGGCGGCTGCCATCGGCGAGCGCCTCTATGGCCTCGGCACGGCCTATTCCGAATATTACTATCTCTATTTCGGTGTCGGCCTCGGCGGCGTCATGGTGCATGACGGAGCCGCATTGCGCGGCGCCTGGGGCAATGCCGGCGAAATCGGCCACATTCCCGTGGTGCCGGGCGGCGAGCCCTGCCCGTGTGGCAATCGCGGCTGCCTCGAACGGTATCTTTCGCTCGAGGCGCTGCGGCGCCGCAACGTCGCCGACGCCGACTGGGTGAGCGAGATCGCGCCGATCTTCGGCAACGCCATCACCATCATCGAAAACCTGTTCGACCCCGAAACCATCATCCTTGGCGGGCTGGCGTCCACCGACCTGCTCGAAAGACTGGCCGGCGCAGCTGCGCACCTGCCCAACTCGGTCTCGGCGCGAAGCGACCGCACGACGCCCCGCGTCAGCGTCGCGCGCGGCGGCCAGCATGCGGTGTTGCGCGGCGCCGCAGCGCTTGCCGTCTCAGGGGTGCTTTCGCCACGCTTCGGCCAGATCTTCACCGCCGAACGCGAACGCGGGCGGGATCTCTTGCATAACAAGGGGATCGCGGCATGAGCGAACCGCTGCTGGTGCTCGATAACGTTGCCAAGAATTACGGTGCCATCGAAGCACTGAAAGGCATCAGCTTTTCGATCGGCAAGGGCGAAGTGGTGGCGCTGCTCGGCGACAACGGCGCCGGCAAATCGACGCTGGTCAAGATCATTGCCGGCGGGCTCGAGCCGACCTCCGGCCGCATGCTGTTCGAAGGCAAGGAATTCCTCGCCAAATCTCCTGCCGAGGCCAAGGCCGCGGGGATCGAGACCGTCTACCAGGACCTGTCGCTTTGCACCAATGTCGACGTGGTCGCCAATTTCTTCATGGGCCGCGAGATCACCAGGAAGGTTCTCGGCATTCCGGTGCTCGACGAGCGCGCCATGGAGCAGGTGGTGCAAAAGGCGTTGGCCAGCGCCGGCACCCGCATTCCCTCGCTTCGCACCAATGTCGAGCACCTCTCCGGCGGTCAGCGGCAGGCCATCGAGCTCAACCGATTCGTGCATTTTGGCGGCAAGCTGGTGCTTCTCGACGAGCCGTTCGCAGCGCTCGGTGTCGAGCAGACGCGGCGCGGCCTCGACATGATCCGCCAGGTGGCGAGCCAGGGTATCGGCGTCGTCATCATCACCCATATCATGCAACAGGCCTTCCAGGTCGCCGACCGGATCGTGGTGATCCGGCAAGGCGTCGTGGCTGGCGATGTCGCACGCAACAAAACAAGTCCCGACGCGGTGATCAACATGATCACCGGAGAGACGCTTGCCGGTGCCGGACCGGCGAGCTGAGGGACAAAATGAGGGGTCCGGCGCAAGAGGAGCGAACGACATGAAGAAAATACTTCTTTCCGTCTTCGGTATCCTGGCACTGGCCTTTGCCACGCTCACGCCGGCATTCGCTCAGTCCAAGGGCACCGTCTACTACATGGTGCCGACACTGCTCGATGAGTTCCAGACCGGCTCGGTGAGCGCGCTGGAATTGTTCCTGAAGCAGGTCGGCTACGAGATGAAGACGCTGAACGCCGACAACAAGACCGACGCTCAGCAATCGCAGATGAACGACGTCATCGCGCTCAAGCCGTCGGCGATCATCCTTGCCGCCGTCGATTTCAATGCGCTGAAACCGTCGATCGAGGCCGCCCGTGCCGCCGGCATCCCGGTCGTCGAGTTCGACCGCCAGATCACCTCGACGCCTTCCGACTTCACCTCGGTGGCCGGAACCGTCGAAATCGGCTACGTCGCCGCCGATCAGGCGCAAAAACTCCTGACCGCGAAAAACGGCTCGGTGAAAGGCAAGATCCTGCAGGTGCTCGGCGATCCGGGCGACCCCTATACGCTCGATATCCAGAAGGGTTTCGAGGAGAAGATGAAGGCGTTCCCGGACGTCAAGATCATCTCGCTGCCGGCCATGCAATGGGCGGCGGATGCAGCCGGGACCATCGTCAACGACCAGCTGCTCGCCAACCCCGACATCGACCTGATCTTCAGCCATGCCGCGCATCTTTCGGTCGCTGCCGTCGCCTCGCTCGAGGCCGCCGGCAAGAAGCCGGGTGACGTCATGCTGATGAGTTCGAACGGTGCTCCGGTCGGCCTCGACCTGATCCGTAAGGGCTGGCTCAATGTCGAAGTCGAGCAGCCGCTCTACGCCCAGGCCGCGGCGGTCGCCATGTTCATGGACAAGGTGGTCAACAAGCAGGAGATCAAGCCCGGCGAATATGATGTGCTTGGCCTGAAATCGACCCTGACCAAGGAAGCGTGGGGGCCGAACATCAAGATCCCCGGAGCTGCGATCACCAAGGAAAATGTCGATAACCCGGCCTTCTGGGGCAACATGAAGCCGCCGACCGAAACCATAAAGCCGGTCGAATAGCGAACTCGCCAGAAGCTCCGGGCCACACAGGGCCCGGGGCCAACCCTGCAGCCCTGGTGCGTTCGAACGGACGCGCACGGGAACGTTGCAGCAATTTTCAACCGCGCCTGATCTTTCCGAAAACCGAGTGGTTTTTCGGGGTCGGCGCCAACCGGATCCGCAGATGAACCCCCGCACGCGCCAAACCCTCGAGTTCATCCTCGACAATCTCGTCTGGTTCATGCTGGTCTTCGTGCTGGTGGTCTTTTCCATCCTTATCCCGAACTATTTTCAGCTCGGCATCTTCGCCAACATCATCGAGGCGTCGAGCGTGCTCGGCGTCATGTCGATCGGCCTGGCGCTGGTCATCATCGCCGGCCATATGGACCTGTCGGTCGAATCGGTGGCGGCGCTCAGCGCCATGGCGGTCGGCATCCTGTTCTGCTCGTCGGGCATCGGCCTTGGCATCCAGTTGCAGCCGCAATGGCTGATGGTTCCGGTTTCGCTGCTCATCGCGCTTGCCGTCGGCGGCCTCATCGGCGCCTTCAACGGCTATCTGGTGGTCAGGGTGAAGATGAGCGCCTTCATCATCACGCTGGCCTCCTACATCTGGGTTCGCGGCCTGGTGCTGGTCGTCTCCGGTGGCCGCTCGGCACAAGACCTTGCGCCGGCAATCCGCTGGTTCGGCATCCAGCGCCTGGGCGGCCTGCCGCTGACTGCCTGGATCGCCATTGCGTGCTTCGTGGTGTTCTCGCTGATCATGGCCAAGACGCCCTTCGGCAGGCACCTGGTCATGATCGGCGGCAACGAGACGGCGACGTTCCGCGCCGGCATCCGCGTCAACCGCAACCTGGTCATAGCCTTCGTTCTGGCCGGCGCCATCGCCGGCCTTGCCGGCTGGCTGCTGGCAATCCGCACCTCCGGCGCCACCGCCAATCTCGGCGTCGGCCTGTTGTTCAACGCCTTCGCCGCGGTCGTCATCGGCGGCGTCAGCCTGAAAGGCGGCGTCGGCACCTTGCCCGGCGTCTATGCCGGCGTGCTGCTGCTCTCGGCCATCAATACGGCGATTAATTTGATGGGCCTGCCGGCCAACTTCACCCAGGTGATCCACGGCCTGCTCGTCCTCGCCGCCGTGCTGCTCGACGCCTTCAAGCAAACCATCCGCCAGAGGCTCGCATGACCGGCCGTCTGGAAGGTAAGGTCGCGCTGATCGTCGGAAGTGCGCGCGGCATCGGCAAGGGCATCGCACAACGCTTTGCCGAAGAGGGCGCGACGCTTGTCCTGGCCGATACCGAGGTTGAGGCCGGGCAAGCGACTGCGGACGAGCTCGGCGCCGCCTTCATACACACCGACATTTCACAGATGGCCGATGCGCAAGCCGCCGTGGCGCTGGCGCTAGCGCATCACGGCCGGCTCGACATCATGGTCCAGAATGCCGGCATCTATCCCTGGCAATTGCTGGAAAACACCAGTCCCGACGATTGGGACCGGGTCATGGCGGTGAATTTGCGCGGCAGCTTTGTCGCCGCACGCGCGGCGCTGGTGCCGATGAAGGCACAGCGTTTTGGCCGCATGCTGTTCACCTCCTCGATCACCGGCCCGCATGTCACCAGTCCCGGCCACGGCCATTATTCGGCGACCAAGGCCGGCATCAACGGGCTGATCCGTTCGGCTGCGCTCGAATTCTCCGGCTACGGCATCACCGTCAACGGCGTCGAGCCCGGCAACATCCTCACCGAAGGCATAGAGCGGCATCGCGGTGCGGCCTTCATCAAGAACATGGAAGACGCCATCCCGCTCGGCCGCCTCGGCAGCCCGCGCGACGTGGCCAATGCCTTCCTGTTCCTGGCCTCCGACGACGCCAGCTACATCACCGGCACGACCATTATCGTCGACGGCGGGCAGCTTTTGCCCGAGGGCAAGGATTTCCGGCTGCTGCCGCCATGATCGTCGATTTCGGCGGCGGTTTCTTCCTGCGCCGGGCGACCGCCGCCGATCGTGCAGCGCTTGCCGCAATCTGTCTCAAGACCGGCGACGCCGGCAAGGACGCCAGCGGCCGCGAGGACGACCCGGACCTGCTCGGCCTGCTCTTCACCATTCCCTACCAAGTGCTCGAACCCGAACTGGCCTTCATAGTCGACGGCCCCTCAGGTGCCGCCGGCTATCTGCTTGGCGCAGCCGACACCGTTGCTTTCAACGCCAGCCTGGCATCAAAATGGTACCCGGAGATTCAGCGGCGTGTGACCGACCCCGAACCCGACAGCTCACGCTGGCGCGGCAGCGACTGGGCGCGGCACCGGATCCACCACCCCGATTTCGCTGTTCTGCCTGCACTGGCGGCCTATCCGTCGCACGGCCACATCGACCTTTTGCCGCAGGCGCGCGGAAGAGGCATCGGCAGGCGCGCCATGGCTTTCCTCGAGCAGTTCCTTGCCGCGAGCGGCTCAACCGGCATTCACCTCGAGGTCATGCCGCAGAATGATGATGCGCTAAGGTTCTACAAGGCGATCGGGTTTGAGGTGGTGCAGGTGCCGAAGCGTTGTGTTTATGTGGCGAAACGGCTTGCTCGGGCTCCGGCGATTGCAGGCTGAGCTGCGGCAAGCAATCGCTCAAGTTGCATCGAACCGGGAGGTTTCAACACAGTGCGGGCTAGTTCCAGTCTTGGCGGAGTGCCTACTAGTTCGGTGTGGGCGGCAGAGGAACATGCGCAACCGTTTCTCCCGCCACAATCGAGAACACATAGAGCAGATAGATAGCTAATACCAATAGCGCGAGGAATGAGCCATTGGCGAAAATTCCTGCAACCGTGGTGCTGCGATAAGGTTCAACTGTTGCCTTCTTAAGGATATCTTCTTCGCTGCGGGTTGTCTTCACAACCTGTTCGCCTGGAAGCCGGTTTTTTTCAGCCTCCTTCGATATCTTATCCGCGAGATCTCCTGCGATCACGGCATCATCCGGAAGATGACTCGTAAGCCATCCAGGAATATTTTCGCTCCCGCCCATGCTCATGTGCAAGTATGATTCAGCTTTCTTCTGTTCTCCCTAAATTACTGCATGTTTTATCTTTCGGCAATCGTTTGCCTTATGGGGAAGCGCCAGATCAGACTTAAGTCCCTACGGAAAGGCGCTTTGATCGGACCAAAGTCCTAGTGGCGTAGTGGTCACATGTGTCTCGCCTGGGCCGCGGAGCATTTGCAGGCGGAAAATACGGCACAACAGCGAAGCCATTGGTTGCGATCAGAGGTTGCGCCGGGCGGGTCAGCTTGGGCGGTGTAGCCCCTGATTGAGCACATTGAGGAAAATGGTGGGCGATGACGGGCTCGAACCGCCGACATCTTCGGTGTAAACGAAGCGCTCTACCAACTGAGCTAATCGCCCGCTCCGGGCCGGACCTTTAAGCAGTTAGGACCGGCTTCGCAAGGCCAAATGAGCGGCCAGCGGCTTGGCCGAGAGCAGCTTTCGGCGACAAGGTTCTGCGTGTCAAAAAACCTTCTGCTGTTTGCTGTTATGCTGTCCGGGTCCGCTTGACACCCGGTGGCTTACCCCTTATCCACCGCCCCAACGACGAACACGGCTGACACGTGCTCGTCCATGCGCGGGTGTAGCTCAGTTGGTTAGAGTGCCGGCCTGTCACGCCGGAGGTCGCGGGTTCGAGCCCCGTCACTCGCGCCATTTCTCCTTCGGGCCACGGCCCTTGGTGTCGGAGAAATGTCGACGTTGATTTGTCAAAAACCGTCTTCTTCGTCAGGTAATCCCGATTCATTGGTTTTGAATCTGAGATCGATCTCTACATCGACCCACCAGCCCTGCTTGCTAGCGCGCCGAGCCACAAGACAAGAGCTTCCTGCCCACAGTCTGGTCCCTCAGCTACGGACTCACCCCTTGGCGAGCAGCGCCTCGACCTCCTGCAACGCGGGCATGGACGGCGCGGTGCCTGGACGCGTCACCGAGATGCCGGCGACGGCGCAGGCGAAGCGCACCGCCTGCAGGGGTTCGATCCCCCTCGACAGCGCCGCCGCCAAGCCGCCATTGAAGGCGTCGCCCGCGCCGGTGGTCTCGATGACCGGGCCGGCAGCGGCCGCTGCGACATGTTCGGATCGATCGGCCGTGTGCAGCAGCGCACCCTTTTCGCCGAGCGTCACGATGACCGTGCCAACGCCCTTCTCGAGCAGGCTGTCGGCGGCACGGCGGGCATCGTCGATCGAGGACACCTTGATGCCGGTCAGTTCCTCGGCCTCGGTTTCGTTCGGCGTGACATAGTCGCAAAGCGTATAGATGCGGTCTGGAAGCTTTGCCGCCGGCGCCGGGTTGAGGATGGTGGTCACCCCTGCCCCACGCGCGATCTCCAGCGCCCGCATCGCCGCCTCGATCGGCTGTTCGAGCTGGGTGACGAAGACCCCGGCCGCGCGGATCAGTTCGGCATTTGCCTCGATATCGGCGGGCGAAATCAGCATGGCCGCGCCGGGACTGACGATAATGGCGTTGTTGCCGCTCGTCTCCTCGATGAAGATATAGGCGGCACCGGTGTAGCTTTCCGGTGTGTCGATGACAGCGCTCTTCACGCCGGCCGCGTTCCAGGTCTGTCTCGCCATCTCGGCAAAGGGATCGACGCCGAGGCGGGTCAGAAAGGTGACGTCGGCGCCGAGCCGGCCGGCCGCCACCGCCTGGTTCGAGCCCTTGCCGCCGGGGCCGAGCGTGAAGGACGTGCCCAGGATCGTCTCGCCGATGCGCGGCTGGCGGGCGGCGCGGTAGGCCGTGTCGGCGACGAAGACGCCCAATATGACAACAGGCTTCATAACGATCGGTCTGCCCGGCATGTCGCTACTCCGCATCCGGCGGCACGACGCCCTTGCGGAATGCGAAGCAGCCATAGAAGCGGCGCTCGCCGGTCTGGATGACGCAATAGGCCTTCTTGGCGCGTTCGTAGAAGGCATAGCGCTCGACCGAGATCATCGGCCAGGCCTTGCCCTCGGCGGCATCGATCTCTTGTTGCACTTCCTGCTGCACGGCGGGAATCTCGTCCGGCTTGCCGACGATCTCCATGCGCGCGGCGGCATCGTCGACGAAGGTGTCCAGCGGATAAAGCGACAGCACCGCCTTGACGACCTCCGCTGCCGATGCGTCGATGCGCAGCAGCTTGCCAAGCACAGTCTGCCGCGCCACCGAATCGGACGGGAAATTGGTGTCGGCGATGATCAGATCGTCACCGTGACCCATCGCCCGCAGCGCCTGCAGCACATCGGCATTGAGCAGCGGATTGATTCCTTTGAGCATGGTATTCCTCGCGAGGTTTGCTGGGGCGAAATCAGAGCCGCTTGCCGGTCTCTGCGTCGAAGAGATGCACCTGGTCGAGCCGCGGTTTCAGGTGCAGTGTGTCGCCCGGCTTGAACTCGTGGCGTTCACGGAACAGCGCCACCATCTCGCCCTCGCCGAAGCGCAGGAACACGAGAGTCTCGGAACCGGTCGGCTCGACCACCGAAATCTTAGCTGGGACACCATCTGGATGGATTTCGAGATGCTCGGGCCGCACGCCGTAGACGACATTGCGGCCATCTTCCACGGTATTGCTCGATGCGATCGGGAACGGCGTCCCGGCGATCTCGACGACGGGCTTGTCGCCCTTGCGCACGACGCCCTTGAGCAGGTTCATCGAGGGCGAGCCGATGAAGCCGGCGACAAACAGATTGGCCGGCCGGTCGAACAATTCCAGCGGCGCGCCGACCTGTTCGATGCGACCGTCGCGCATCACCACGATCTTGTCGGCCATGGTCATGGCCTCGATCTGGTCGTGGGTGACGTAGATGGTGGTGGTCTTCAGTCGTTGGTGCAGTTCCTTGATCTCGGTGCGCATCTGGACACGCAGCTTGGCATCGAGATTGGAGAGCGGCTCGTCGAACAGGAACACCTGCGGGTTGCGCACGATGGCGCGACCCATGGCGACGCGCTGGCGCTGGCCGCCCGAGAGCTGGCGCGGATAGCGCTTGAGGTAGGGGTTGAGGTCGAGGATGTCGGCGGCGCGCTTGACCCGCTCAGTGACCACCGCCGGATCAGTTTTGCGCAGCTTGAGAGCAAAGGCCATGTTCTGCTCGACCGTCTTGTGCGGATAGAGCGCGTAGTTCTGGAACACCATGGCGATGTCGCGCTTGGCCGGCGGCAAATGGTTGACGACGCGCTCGCCGATGGCGATGGTGCCGCCGGAAACCGTTTCCAGCCCGGCCACCATCCTCAGCAGCGTGGACTTGCCGCAGCCGGAAGGCCCGACCAGCACCACGAACTGTCCGTCGGCGATGTCGACGCTGACATCGTGCAGAACCTTGACGGTTCCGAACGCCTTGGCCACATTGCGGATCGCGACTTGAGCCATCATTCCCCCTTCAGTTGCCGTGAAGCTAAACAACGCAAACGGCGAGGGCAAGTCGGTCTCTTATAGATAAAAAACCCATTCACGTTGACACCGCACTTCGTTGTGCGAATAGTGACAGCGCCCGGCTTATGACCCTGTTCCGGGCGCACCGGTACGCTTGTCCGGCACTGAATGCCAAGCGTCGCGGGAGGGAGAATTCGGGCCGCTATTTACGGGAGTCGCTGTCGTTGGGGAACATAATCGGCGCTCCACCATCTGAACCAATTCACGATTGATCTTCTGGGAGGAACGAGATGAAAGTCAGCCTTTATAACCAACTTGTCCGCGCCGGGGCCACCCGCCGCGACGTGCTGAAGGGAGCGGCCAGCATGGCCGCCCTCGCCGCGGCCTCAAGCGCCGGACTTGGTGCCCTGACGCGCCCGGCTGCGGCCGCCGATGACCTGCGCGCGCAGATCCTGCAGATCCCGGGCGTCGGCAAGGGTCAGCCGACCGATGCCGATTTCCAGCAGGTCGGCGAGCTTTGCCTGGGCGCCACCAAGGCCAATGTCAAGGAAGGCGAATTCGCCGGTGTCGAACTCACCTTCATGGGCCTCAACAATCAGAACCTGCACAATGTGCTGTTTCGCGGCTTCCTGAAGCCGTGGGAGACCTATACCGGCGCCAAGATCAACTGGATCGATCTGGCGCAGGCCGACTACAATCCGCGCCTGCAGCAGGCGATCGCCACGAACACAATTGACTTTGATATCGTCGAGATGGGCGCGCCATTCGAAGGTGACGTCTGCGGCAAGGGCCTCACTTCGGAAATGCCGGATTGGGTCAAGAAGCAGATCGACATGGACGACCTGGTGGCCTATCTGAAGCCTCCGGTCGGCACCTGGAACGGCAAGCAGTACCGCGTCACCGTCGACGGTGATACGCACAACTTCAACTACCGCACCGACGTATTCTCCGATGCTGGACTGGCAGAGGCCTGGAAAGCCGACAGCGGCGACAAGGCGGGCTTGACGGAATGGGGCGTGCCGAAGACCTGGCAGCAGGTGCAGGTGGTGACCAAGTTCCTCAAGGGCAAGCAGGTGAACGGCCAGGACGTCTTTGGTTATCTCGACGCGCCCAAGCCCTGGGGCGGTTTCGGCTTCTACTTCCTCGGCAGCCGCGCCTCCGCCTATGCCAAGCATCCCGACGACAAGGCGTGGCTGTTCGATCCGGATACGATGAAACCGCGCGTCAACAACCCGGCCTGGGTGCGGGCGATCCAGGACGTGATCGACGCGCTGCCTTTCGAACCGCAAGATCAAATCAACGCCGACCCGAACCAGACCTGTTTCTCACAATTCCTGGGTGGCACTGGTTCGATGCTGGCTTGGTGGGGAGACGCTGGCTCGAATGCGAAGACCAACGACTCCTCGGTCGTCGGGGACGTCACCGGATTCTCGATCCTGCCAGGCTCGGACGACGTCTACAATTCCAAGACCGGACAGTGGGAGAAGCTCGCCAGCGGCCCGAATTATGCGCCGAACTGCGCCTATCTCGGCTGGGGTGTCTACGTCATGGCCCGCGTCGATACGGATGAGAAGAAGAAGAAGGCGGCCTGGTCTGCCGCGGCTCATCTCGGCGGCAAGGACCTGTCGCTCTGGTGCGCGGCGTATCCGTCCGGCTTCCAGCCCTATCGCAACTCCCATTTCAACATTCCGGAATGGGTGGCGGCGGGTTACGACGAGGCGTTCACCACCTCGTATCTGAAGTCGGAAGCCGACAGCTACAACCATCCGAATGCGGCGATCGAGCCACGTATCCCCGGCATCTTCCAGTATTACAGCGCCGCCGAGGACATTCTGGCCAACACATTTGCCGGCAAGATGAAGGCGCAGGAAGGTGCCGACGCCATCGCAGCCGCCTGGGAGAAGCTGACCGACCAGATCGGCCGCGACAACCAGATCAAGCTCTACAAGGCCTCGCTTGGTATGTAGGCTGATAGTGAAACTTGGTCCGGCAGCGCATAGCCGCCGGACCTCCCCTTGACCGACTTGGCCTCGACCGGCTCGGCCGGTCATCGAGCCTCCTGTGAACGGGCAAGACGCGTGGCTGACCGGACCCTGGCTGACCAGACTTTGTCGACAAGTGAATGGCCGGCAGGCGCCGTGCCATCCGACCTGATACCGCGGAGCCGCAAACGGCTTGGCTGGGCGCTGATGGCTGCTGCAACGCTAGGCCTTCTGGCGGTGATTGCGCTGCAGATCCTTTACAAGAGCGATGTCGACGCTATCGGCTTCGAGACCTGGCGGCCTGTCGTTTACGCCTATGTGCTGTGGGGTGTCGCGCTTGGCATCGGCCAGGTGCTGACGCGCGGCGAGGACGGCCAGCGCTCGCTGTTCCTGCTGCCGGCGCTGCTGTTTACCATTGCCATGGTGATCTTCCCGACGCTGTTCGGCTTCTACATCGCGCTGACCGATTGGAACCTCAGTTCTTTCAGCGGCCGGACGTTCAACGGGCTCGACAATTTCTGGCAGATGCTGAACGACGCCTATTATCGCAACGCGCTGTTCAACATGGTGCTCTACGTGCTGGCGGTGTTGGTCGAATATGTCATCGCCTTCGGCCTGGCGCTGCTGCTCAACGCGCAGATCCGGGCGCGAAAATTCTTCCGCGTCGTCTTCCTGCTGCCGTTGATGCTGTCGCCAGTCGCGGTGTCGTGGATGATCGGCAAGTCGTTGATGGAATACCGCTTCGGGCCTGCCGCAACGCTGGCGCGGCAACTCGGCTGGGAAAACCCGGCCTTCTTCTCCAACCCGATCACCGCCCGCATCTCGATCATGGTGCTCGACGCGTGGACCTTCATCCCGTTCATGATGATCATGCTGCTCGCCGGCCTGCAGGCGATGTCGCGCGAGGTGCTCGAGGCGGCGCGTGTCGATGGCGCCACCGCCTGGCAGACTTTCTGGCAAGTCACCTTCCCGCTGATGCTGCCGGTGTCGGTGACGGCGGTCATCCTGCGCATCATCTTCAAGCTGAAGCTCGCCGATATCATCATCACTGTCACCTCCGGCGGCCCGGGCGGCGCGACTGATTCGGTGTCGAGCTTCATCTACCGCGAATATCGCGACCGCTCGAATGTCGGCTACGGCACGATGCTGGCGATGGCCTATTTGGTCATCATCATTGTCTTCGTGACCTGGCTGCTGAAATTCGCCAGCCGCTTCGTGCGCAACGTCAACTGATCGGGCCGGCAAGATGAGCGTTCAAACCACCGACTATGCCGCCTCAGAAATCCGCTCGCCGGCGAGCTTCGTCGCCAACCGCGTCTTCATCTACGGCGCCCTCATCTTCTGGGCTTTCATCTGCCTGTTCCCGATTTATTGGACGATAACCACCTCGTTCAAGACCGCGGTCGACGTCACCCAGGGCCATCTGATCCCGTTCGTCGATTTCAAACCCGACTCGAAGGGCTGGCGTTCGCTTGGCTTGTCGCCGGACTCGATCTTTCGGACGTCGACGGTGCGCGACGAATTCATCAAGCGCTTCATGAATTCGGTCATCACTTCGGTCGGCGCGTCGACCCTCGCCATCGTCATCGGCAGCCTCGCCGCCTACGGGCTCACCCGCTATCGTTACAAGTTCGCCTGGTTCAGGAACGAGGACATTTCCTTCTTCTTCCTGTCGCAGCTGATCCTGCCGCCGGTGGTATTGGCCCTGCCCTTCCTCGTGCTCTACCGGGAAGTCGGCCTGCTCGACACGCGCGTCGGGCTGATCCTGCTCTACACGCTGATGGTGCTGCCGATCGTCATCTGGATCATGCGCGACCAGTTCAATTCCATTCCGGTGGAGCTGGAGGAAGCAGCACTCGTCGACGGCCTGTCGATCTGGGGCGCCTTCTTGCGCATCGTCATGCCGATCGCGCTGCCGGGCATGGTCGCCGCCTTCATCCTGGCGATGGTGCTGTGCTGGAACGAGTATTTCTTCGCCGCGCTTCTGACCTCGACGGATGCCAAGACCATTCCTGTCATGGTGGCGAGCCAGACCGGCTCGCAAGGCATCAACTGGTGGTCGATGGCAGCGCTTGCCACCGCGGCCATCACACCGCTCGCCGTCATCGGCATTGCGCTCGAGCGTTACCTGATCATGGGCATGACGGCGGGCGCGGTGAAATAACTGCGCCGGGAGAAGGTGGCCGAGCGAAGCTCGGTCGGATGAGGGGTGCTGGACGGATCGCCAGCGTCTCATTTCTTCCAACACCCCTCATCCGGCATCGGCGCTACGCGCCGATCCACCTTCTCCCACAAGGGGAGAAGGGAAAACCGCGCTAACCAAAAGTGTTGCCCGCAAATGATCGAGGATCATGGCAACCCCTTTTTGCCCCAGTTCCGCCGAGGCTTCGGGCGCACTTGCCGTGTACCAGCAGGTGTTGTCGGCGAAGCGGCCCGCATCCACCGCTTCCGGGCACAGCGCCAGCATCAGTGACGTCTCGCCGGTGCCGGCATGGTCGAACGGGTACTGGCTGTGCATTGAAGCCGGCATCAGCGGATGCACCTGTACCCAGTTGAAGAAATTGCTGCCCTCGGCGTGCTCGGCATAATAGTCAGCCATCGCCGCAGAGCCCCACCAGCCTTCGCCGCGTTCTTTCTCCAGGAAGCGGAAGATCGCTTGTCGGCCGGCGGCCTTGAAGGCGAGATCGGTTGGCATGCCGGCAGCAAAATTCTCGGTTTGGTGGTGAATGATGGCGTGGATGTTGCGGAAGCCAATGCGCAGCAAGCTGTAGAACAATTCTTCCGCAAATGGCGCCAGCACATTGCCGCCGACCTGCACCGAGCCGCTGCCTTCCGGCGCCGCAACGGCATAGCTTGCCGCGCCGTAATAGAAGGGCGGCAGAATGACGATTTCGGCCTCCGTTTCGAACAGTTCCAGGCTCTTGACCACGGCCAGCGTGTCCATGCCGACGGCCATGTGCTCGCCGTGATATTCGAGCACACCGAGCGGCAACACGACCGGCCGGTTCTCGGCGATCGCCTTGCGGATCTGGTGCGGCAGCATCAGTTCGTAGCGCATGACACCTACTCCATATTGGTGTGGCGGGCGCGCATCGCTTCCGGCGAGACGCCGGTCAGATCCCCGAGCTTCAGCACCATCACTTCGAAGAGGACGAACAGCGCGCCTTCGAACACCGAGCCCATCGGCAGGACGGATGTCTTTTCCGGACCCTGGTCGTCGGCCATGGTCTGAGCCGGGATAAGCAATGTGAAGTCGGCTAGCTTCGCGGCAGTGCTGTCGGCTTGCGCGGTGAGCAGCAGGACGGCGGCACCGGCCTCGCGCGCGACCCGCATCAAGATCAGCACCGTCGATGTCTCGCCTGGGCCGGAGCTGGCGAGGAAGACATCGCCCGCGCCCAGCGGCGGCGTGGTCATGTCGCCGACGACCGACACCGGCAGACCGAGATGGTAGAGCCGCATGGCAAAACCCTGGACCTGCAGCGCCTCGCGGCCGCAGCCATAGGTGACGATCTTTTTCGCGCCGGCCAAGATGGCGCAAGCCGCGTCAATGCGGCTTTCGTTGATACGCTCCAGCACGGTGCCAAGCTCGCTCAGCGCAATCCCAAACAGGTTTTCGCCGTCGTCCGTCATGAAATTTGCACCAGCTTGCAGGTACCGGAGAACCACATGAACATCTCAGTCACATTTGCCCCGAACAGCTTGTTTTCATTCATGCTATCACCGCGAAAATTGGTGTCCAACGACACGCAGTGCTTTTGATGCGCTACAGCCGTGATAGTGTCACGGCAAATCGTAAATGAGGAAACGACAGCATATGAAGACACGGCATTTCGACCGCATCGGCAATGGCGGCATCAACTTCACCGAGCTCGGCTTCGGCACCGCGCCGCTCGGCAATCTCTACCGCGCCGTCTCCGACGAGGATGCCAATGCCACTCTGGAGACGGCATGGCGGGTCGGCTGCCGCTACTTCGACACCGCGCCGCTTTATGGGCTGGGCCTTGCCGAAACGCGGCTCAATCTGTTCCTGCGTTCGAAGAAGCGCGACGACTACGTGCTGTCCAGCAAAGTCGGGCGCATCATGCGCGCCTGCCCGCCGGAACAGCGCACCGGCATCGGCAAATTCTTCGACACCCCATCGCGCCGCGAGGTCTACGATTACAGCTATGACGGCGTCATGCGCTCCTTCGAAGCCTCGCTGGAACGGCTCGGCGTCGACCGCATCGACATCCTCTTCGTGCACGATGTCGACATCTTCACCCATGGCAGCAAGGAAGCCTCGGACCAGCGCATCCAGGAATTCATGAGCTCCGGCTACTATGGATTGCTGGCACTGCGCGACCAGGGCGTAATCAAGGCGTTCGGCGGCGGCATCAATGAGTGGCCGGTTGCCCAGACGCTGGCCGAGCGCGGCGATTTCGACCTGTTTCTGCTTGCCGGGCGCTATACGCTGCTGGAGCAGGAGGCGCTGCAGTCTTTCCTGCCTCTATGCCAGCAACGCGGCATCGGCATCGTTCTCGGCGGGCCGTACAATTCCGGCATTCTGGCAACCGGGCCGAAGCCCGGCGCCTACTACAATTATTCGGAAGCGCCGCAGGATATCATGGACCGCGTCACCCGCATCGAGGCCGTCTGCAAGCGCCACGGCGTGCGCCTGATCGAGGCGGCGCTGCAGTTCCCGCTGTTGCATCCTTCGGTCGTGTCGGTAATCCCGGGTGGCCAGCGGCCGGGCGAAGTCGAAAGCAATCGCTCGCTGCTCGACGCGAAGCTGCCATCAGCGCTGTGGGCCGATCTCAAGACAGAAGGCTTGATGCGCACGGATGCGCCGACGGCATAGCGCCGCCTTTTCCAACGGCACCGCGGGCACAGAAAAGAAAAACCGGATATGCCGGCTCTTCTTTTCTCTGAAAGACTTAAGGAGGCGCTTAGTTGACCGCGTCCTTGAGGCCCTTGCCGGCCGAGAACTTCGGCACGGTGCGCGCCGGGATCTTCACTTCCGCACCGGTCTGCGGATTGCGGCCGGTCGACGCGGCGCGTTTTGACACGGTGAAATTTCCGAAGCCGACAAGCCGGACATCGCCGCCCTTTTTCAGTTCGCCGGTGATGACGGAAAACACCGCATCAACCGCCGACTGCGCGTCACCCTTCGAAATACTCGCGGCATCGGCGACAGCGGACACCAGTTCGTTCTTGTTCATAAAAATTCCCTTCCATGAGAAAACCGGAACACTCGACTCATCCGGCAGGAAACGGACTTTAGAAAGAAGCGCTCCGCCAACCAAGTCGAAAAGCGCCAAGAAAGTCGAAAAAAGCCCGGAAATCCGGGGTTCTTCACATGAAAAAGCCGGGCTCAAGGCCCGGCTCTCTCTTTGTGCATTGCAACTTTAGCAAGAACTAATGCGCCAGCGATTTACCAGCCTCGTCTCCGACATCGACCACGGCCGGCGCATTGACGGGTTCGACCCACTGGATCGGTTCCGGCATGCGCACCAGCGCATGGCGCAACACTTCGCCAACGCGTGAGACCGGAATGATCTCCATGCCGCTCTTCACGTTCTCCGGAATCTCCGCCAGATCCTTGGCGTTCTCTTCCGGGATCAGCACCTTCTTGATGCCGCCGCGCAGTGCGGCAAGCAGCTTTTCCTTAAGGCCGCCGATCGGCAGCACCCTGCCGCGCAGCGTGATCTCGCCGGTCATCGCCACATCGGCCTTGACCGGGATACCGGTCAACACCGAGACGATCGCCGTCGCCATCGCCACGCCAGCCGACGGTCCGTCCTTAGGCGTTGCGCCTTCTGGCACGTGCACGTGGATATCGCGCTTGTCGAACAGCGGCGGCTCGACGCCGAAATCGATGGCCCGCGAGCGGACGTAAGAGGCCGCCGCCGAGATCGATTCCTTCATCACGTCGCGCAGATTGCCGGTCACCGTCATGCGGCCCTTGCCGGGCATCATGACGCCTTCCACCGTCAACAGCTCGCCGCCGACTTCCGTCCAGGCGAGCCCGGTGACCACGCCGACCTGATCGTCGCTCTCGACCTGGCCGAAGCGGAAGCGCGGAACACCAAGGTAATCGGCAAGATTGTCCGCCGTGATGTTGATCGTCTTCTTCTTCGTCTTCAGGATCTCGGTCACCGCCTTGCGCCCGAGCTTCATCAGCTCGCGCTCCAGGCTCCTGACGCCCGCTTCACGGGTGTAGGTCTGGATGATGCCGCGGATCGCGTCCTCGCCGACGGAGAACTCCTTCGGCTGCAACGCGTGGTCGCGGATCACCTTGGGCATCAGGTGACGCTTGGCGATTTCGATCTTCTCGTCCTCGGTGTAACCGGCGATACGGATGATCTCCATGCGGTCCATCAGGGGCGCAGGGATGTTCAGCGTGTTCGCCGTCGTCACGAACATCACGCTCGACAGGTCGTATTCGACCTCGAGGTAATGGTCCATGAACGTCGAGTTCTGCTCGGGATCGAGCACCTCGAGCAAAGCCGATGACGGATCGCCGCGGAAATCCTGGCCCATCTTGTCGATCTCGTCGAGCAGGAAGAGCGGGTTGGATTTCTTCGCCTTCTTCATCGACTGGATGACCTTGCCGGGCATCGAGCCGATATAGGTGCGGCGGTGACCACGGATCTCGGCCTCGTCGCGCACGCCGCCCAGCGCCATGCGGATGAACTCACGACCGGTCGCCTTGGCGATCGACTTGCCGAGCGAGGTCTTGCCGACGCCGGGAGGTCCGACGAGGCACAGGATCGGCCCCTTCAGCTTCTTCTGGCGGCTCTGCACGGCGAGGTATTCGACGATGCGGTCCTTGACCTTGTCGAGGCCGAAATGATCCGTATCGAGCACGTTCTGGGCAAAGGCCAGATCCTGCTTGACCTTGGAGTTCCTGCCCCACGGGATCGACAGCAGCCAGTCGAGATAGTTGCGCACGACGGTCGATTCAGCCGACATCGGCGACATCGTCCGCAGCTTCTTCAGTTCGGCTTCCGCCTTTTCGCGGGCCTCCTTGGAGAGCTTGGTCTTCTTGATGCGCGCCTCGATCTCGGCGGCCTCGTCGCGGCCGTCCTCGCCTTCGCCGAGCTCCTTCTGGATCGCCTTCATCTGCTCGTTGAGGTAGTATTCGCGCTGCGTCTTCTCCATCTGGCGCTTGACGCGCGAGCGGATGCGCTTCTCGACCTGGAGCACCGAGATTTCGGCTTCCATGAAGCCCATCGCCTTCTCCAGCCGTTCCTTGACGGAAAGCGTGGCGAGCATCTCCTGCTTCTCGGGGATCTTGATGGCAAGATGCGAAGCGACCGTGTCGGCGAGCTTGGAATAGTCGTCGATCTGGCTGGCGGCACCCACCACTTCGGGCGAGATCTTCTTGTTCAGCTTGACGTAGTTCTCGAAGTCGGTGACGACGGAACGGGCCAGCGCCTCGACCTCGACCTCTTCCTCCTCCGGTTCGACCAGCGCCGCAGCACGGGCTTCATGGAAGTCGGGACGGTCGGTGAACGCAACGATTTTCGCGCGCGAGGCGCCTTCGACCAGCACCTTCACGGTGCCGTCCGGCAGTTTCAGCAATTGCAGCACATTGGCGAGCGTGCCGATGTCAAAGATGGCATCGGGCTCCGGATCGTCGTCGGCGGCATTCATCTGGGTCGCAAGCAGGATCTGCTTTTCCTGACCCATCACTTCTTCCAGCGCCTTGATCGACTTTTCACGCCCGACGAAGAGCGGAACGATCATGTGCGGGAACACCACGATGTCGCGCAGTGGGAGGACTGCGAAGACGCCGTCGCTGGGAGCCTTGGATAATTTGGCCATTGTCCAACCTTTCATGTCGCGGCCGCCAATCGGCCAACCGCGAATCTCATATTAACGACCGGGGATCGTTCCGCCTACCACCGTTTGTGACGGGAGTTTTACAGCACAGAATTCGGCACCACGGCCTTCTGCCTTTAGTTGGAGGCACGGCGGGTAAAGATCAAGGGTCAACACGGTCCGTCCCTCCAATCCGCAGCCATTACGCGGCGCCGTACGCGGTGTGCGACAGCAAAACGGCGCCCCGCGGCGCCGTTTCAGAAAAATCCATTGCCGGCTCACGTCAGGCGCTGACGTTGCCCTTCTTTTCCTTCTGCTCGGAATAGATGTAGAGCGGCCTGGCGTTGCCTGACACCACCTCTTCCGAAATAACCACTTCGCGCACGCCTTCGAGCGCCGGCAGCTCGAACATGGTGTCGAGCAGAATCGCTTCCATGATCGAACGCAGGCCGCGCGCGCCGGTCTTGCGCTCGATGGCGCGCTTGGCGATCGCCGACAGCGCGTTCTCGTGGAAGGTCAGGTCAACATTCTCCATCTCGAACAGCCGCTGATACTGCTTGACCAGCGCGTTCTTCGGTTCGGTCAGGATCTGGATCAGTGCCGGCTCGTCGAGATCCTCCAGCGTCGCCAAGACAGGCAGACGGCCTACGAACTCGGGAATGAGGCCGAACTTCAACAGATCCTCAGGCTCGACCAGGCGGAAAACATCGCCGGTGCGGCGATCCTCGGGCGAAGCGACGATGGCGCCGAAACCGATCGAGGTCTTCCTGCCGCGATCCGAGATGATCTTGTCCAGGCCGGCAAAAGCGCCGCCGCAGATGAACAGGATGTTGGCGGTGTCGACCTGCAGGAATTCCTGCTGCGGATGCTTCCTGCCGCCCTGCGGCGGCACGGAGGCAACGGTGCCTTCCATGATCTTCAAAAGTGCCTGCTGCACGCCCTCGCCCGAGACGTCGCGGGTGATCGAGGGGTTGTCCGACTTGCGCGAGATCTTGTCGATCTCGTCGATATAGACAATGCCGCGCTGGGCGCGCTCGACATTGTAGTCGGCCGACTGCAACAGCTTCAGGATGATGTTCTCGACGTCCTCGCCGACATAGCCGGCCTCGGTCAGCGTCGTCGCGTCGGCCATGGTGAAGGGAACGTCGATGATGCGGGCCAGCGTCTGCGCCAGCAACGTCTTGCCGCAACCGGTCGGGCCGATCAGCAGGATGTTCGACTTCGCCAGCTCGACGTCGTTGTTCTTGCCGGCATGGGCGAGGCGCTTGTAGTGGTTGTGGACGGCCACCGACAGCACGCGCTTGGCGTAGGGCTGACCGATGACGTAGTCGTCGAGAACCTTGAGGATTTCCTGCGGGGTCGGCACGCCCTCGCGCGACTTCACCATCGAGGTCTTGTTCTCCTCGCGGATGATGTCCATGCACAGCTCGACGCATTCGTCGCAGATGAACACCGTCGGCCCGGCGATCAGCTTGCGCACTTCGTGCTGGCTTTTGCCGCAAAACGAGCAATAAAGCGTGTTCTTGGAATCACCGCTGTTGTTGCCGACCTTGCTCATTTTCATGTCCTTTCATGGCCGCCCGCCGATGGTCTGGTTGAAAGGGCGCATATTCAATCTATCGCGGGAATCCGCCGCCGCCAGTGCCCCGGCTCCCGCAACGCATTCCGTACGAAACACAAATCGGAAAACGGGGCAATGATTCGAACAACCCCACGCAAAGCTAAGCCGTCGAAAATCAACATAGCCTTAACGTAGGCAATTGCACCCGTCGAGGGAACAGCCAATTGTGGCCGAAATGCCGCAAGCTGCGCCAAAAGCGTGTGATCCCCGCCACTCACTGCCACCGCAGGGCCACCGCGTGCCTATAAGGCAATACCTTCGACCGGCTCACGTGACGAAATGACCTTGTCGATGAGGCCGAAATCCCTGGCCTCGTCGGCAGTCATGAAATGGTCACGGTCGAGCGTTTTTTCAATCTCATCGTAGCTCTTGCCGGTGTGCTTGACGTAAACCTCGTTGAGGCGGCGCTTCAGCTTGATGATGTCCTGGGCATGGCGCTCGATGTCGGAGGCCTGGCCCTGGAAGCCGCCGGACGGCTGGTGGACCATGATGCGGGCGTTCGGGGTGGCAAAGCGCATGTCCTTGTGGCCCGCCGTCAAGAGCAGCGATCCCATCGATGCGGCCTGGCCGATGCACAGCGTCGACACGGCAGGCTTGATGAACTGCATGGTGTCGTAGATCGCCATGCCGGAGGTCACGACGCCGCCGGGCGAGTTGATATAAAGGTTGATTTCCTTCTTCGGATTCTCCGCCTCGAGGAACAGCAGCTGCGCGCAGACCAGCGTCGCCATGCCGTCCTCGACCGGGCCGGTGATGAAAATGATGCGCTCCTTGAGGAGCCGCGAGAAAATGTCGTAGGCCCGCTCGCCGCGATTGGTCTGTTCGACCACCATCGGGACGAGGTTCATGTAGGTTTCGACGGGGTTCTTCATGGACTATCCCTTTTTGAGGATGGGATTCCGGCGCCGGAGATTTGCAATCGGGCAGAATCGGTTCTGGATCGTTATTGTGTAAATAGGATGCCGGCTCACCCTAGCGCAAGGCCGCCTCTCCTAGCCATCCGGTTAAGTCGAATCAAGGTTTCCAAACCAAGTTTCGCCCGTCGCCGTGCCGGCAGCCCTCTCCTGCCGCCGGAAGGCGCTCATTGCCTGGCTGTTGTTTAGCGGTTTCTTAACCGCATCGCTTAACGAAAAGTGCTGAAACCGCTTTTTCCGGCCACGGCTTGCCCTACAATCCAACGTTGAACCCGCTTCACGCAGTTCAAACAGGGGGAGTGCGATGACCAGGAAAACTGCTTCCTTGGCTCTTACCGGCATCGCCGTACTCGGCATGGCATCCGAAACGGCTGCCGGCGGACGCGCGGTTGAATGCTACGAGCAGGTCAACCGGCCGGCCGTCTACGACACGGTCTATGAGGACGTGCTCGTCAGTCCGGCCGGCCAGCAGGTGGAATACGAGGCGCCAATCTACGGGACGCGCGAGCGCGTAGTGCAGATCGCGCCGGCGCGCGTCAGCTACGAGATCGCGCCCGCCATTACCCGAACCATCTATCGCACCGTGAGGGTCGATGACGGCGGCTATTCCTGGGAATGGCGCATCATCAATGGCCGCAAGGTGCTGTGCAAGGTCAGGCACAAAGCGCGCTATGAACGCGTGGCCGAGATCGTCGTGGTTGAGCCGGAACGCCGGCGGCGCGTTGTCCTCCCCGCCGAATACGAGAGCGTCGCCGAAGAGGTGCTCGTGCGGCCGGAGCAACGGCGCATCATCGACATTCCAGCGTCTTATCAGACAGTGGCGCGCCGCGTGGTGGTCAGGGAGGGCTCATCCAGCTGGCGGCGCGTGCATATTCCGAGGCATTGCCGATACTAGGCGCTCAGGCCGCCTCGGCCCTGAGCCATTTCTTCAGGCCGTCGACATCGCCATTGCCGACGCAGGCCGCAACCCTTCTGCCAACTGCCGCGCCGAACTTGTAGCCGTGGCCGGAGCAGGCCGAGACGACCAGGCATCTGCCCTTTTGGTGGGCCAGAAATTTCTCGTCGGCGGTGAAGGTGTAGGCGCAGGTGACCACTTCGGTGACCTTGTACTCCTCGATACGGGCAATCGGCGGCGAAAACAGATTGCGGATCGCCTCACCCTCGCCCGGTACCGGTTGACGGTTCCAGTCGGCATCGCTGGTCGGTACTCGGTGCAGGCCTGAGCCGAACTTCATGCCGGCGCCGCCGGAGGGCGGGATCACGTAGCCGTCGACGGAGCCACCGACGTCGAGCACAACCGGTGCTGCCTGCCAGGCTGCCTTCAGGTCCACTGGCGGTTCGACATAGGCGAGCGCGGTGCGCCAGGTTTTCAGCTCGCCATCCAGCTCCGGGAACAGTTTTAGCACCCAGGCGCCGGCAGCGACGACGATCCGGTCGGCCTGCATCGTTTCGCCCCTCGCAAGCACGACATGTCCGGCGTCGGCGTCGATCTCGACCACCTTGCTGTTTTCGTAGACATTGGCGCCGTTCGCGCGCAGCCATCTGGTGAGGCCCGAGGCGATCTTGCGGCAGTGCAAGGCGCCACCGTCTGGTGAAAAATATGCATAGCGGAATGAACCTGGTTCTAGGAACGGCCAGCGTTCGACCGCGGCGTCCGGTTCGAACAATTCGAACGGGTAGTTCCCGGCTTCCATGCCTTCGCGGTATTCCTCGGCCTCATCTCCCGGCTCGCGCGAAATACAGATGAAGCCGCGCGGATCGAGATGGCTTTCGCCGAGATCGGCCCACATTTCGTCCCAGGCTTCATAAGCCTTGGTGATCAGCCGGCCGTAGCCCGTCCTGGCCCGATAGGCGCGGCGAATGATGCGATGGTGGTCGCCGGAGGCGGCGAGCGGATTGGGGATCGGTCCCTGCTCGACGATCGAGACGAGGTGACCGGCCTTGACCAGCGACCACGCCGTGGAAAGCCCGGCAATGCCTGCACCGACCACGATCACATTCATGAAAACCGTCCTTCCACAACCGCTTTGGTGGCTCACCTCACGGGAGGGCCAACATACGGTCTGGCACCAGACTGGCAAGCCTTGGAGCGCCGCGCGTCCTTCGACGCGCAAAGGACGCTCCAACACTTTGAATCTGCGCATGATCCTTTCCGAAAACCGATTCCGGTTTTCGGGGTCATGCGCTAATGGTCTGGCATGACCGAATTGAAGCCGCCCTACCTTGCCTTTGATCCAGCCACCCGCCGACTGCGGCTCGATCCGCACGAGCCGGCTTTTTTCCAGGACCCTT
This sequence comes from Mesorhizobium sp. M0894, assembly GCF_040319725.1. NCBI lineage: Bacteria > Pseudomonadati > Pseudomonadota > Alphaproteobacteria > Hyphomicrobiales > Phyllobacteriaceae > Mesorhizobium > Mesorhizobium sp. M0894. The sequence continues at coordinate 46,825 of NZ_JAMYOG010000009.1, forward strand.
ACGAAGCCTACGCCTTCCTGCACGGTGCATCGAACGCCATCTTCTGGGAAGAATTTGGTTTCTGGTGCTTTGGCGGCTTCGACGACGTCAACCGTCTGCTGCGCGATCGCCGCTTCGGCCGGCAGAACCCGGCCGGCATTCCAGACAGCCGGGGCATCGGCCAGGATCGCACGCATCTCAGCGCCTTCGACGGCATCGAGGCCAATTCGATGCTGGAGCTGGAACCGCCCGTCCACACACGGCTCAGAACGCTGGTCAACCGCGCCTTCGTCTCGCGCCAGGTCGAGCGGCTCAGGCCACGTGTCGAGGCGCTGGCAAACGACCTGATCGACCGTTTCGAGCCGGACCGGGTCGACTTGCTGCCGGCGTTCGCCGCTCCCTTGCCGATCACCATCATTGCCGAGATGCTCGGCGTACGGGTCGACATGGGTCCGCAGCTGCTCGACTGGTCGCATCGGATGGTCGCCATGTACATGCATGGCCGCACCCGCGAGACGGAGGACACGGCCAATCGCGCCGCGCGCGACTTTTCGAATTTTTTGCGCGGCTACGTCGCCGAGCGGCGAAAGAGGCCGGGCGAGGATCTTCTGTCGCTGCTGATTGCGGCACAGGAGGATGGCCAGAAACTGTCGGAGGACGAGCTGGTATCGTCGGCGATCCTGTTGCTCAATGCCGGCCATGAAGCAACCGTCCACCAGACCGGCAATGCGGTGCGCTCGATCCTTGCGCAAGGCGGCGACCCGCGCCGCTTCTTCGCCTCACCGGAAGCAACAGCCGCGACGGTCGAAGAGTGCCTGCGCTTCGACGCGCCGCTGCACATGTTCACGCGTTATGCCTATCAGGAGGTCGAGGCTGGGCCCGGGATCATCGTAGGCCCTGGCGAGACGATCGGTCTGCTGCTCGGCATGGCCAATCGCGATCCCGTCGCCTTTACCGAGCCCCTCGCCTTCAGGCCGGACCGCGCCGACCAGAAAAACCAGTCGTTCGGCGCCGGCATCCATTTCTGCATCGGCGCGCCGCTCGCCCGGCTCGAATTGCAGGTGTCGCTGAAAACCTTGTTCGAACGCCTGCCGCAGCTGCATCTTGCCGAACAACCACGCTTTCGCGACAGCTATCATTTCCATGGGCTGGAAACGCTCGCCGTGGGCTTTTGAGGATTCGATCCGATAGGCTCAGCCGACAGGCGATCAAAGCTTGATCACATACTCCTTGCGAGTCGTTTCAAGCACTTCCCAGCTCCCCTTGAAGCCCGGCCTCAGCACGAAACTATCGCCGGCTTTGACGGTGCGCGCCTTGCCGCCGTCTTCGGCGATCACCGAAACCCCTGACAGGATGTGGCAGAACTCCCACTCGTCATACTCGATGCGCCATTTGCCGGGCGTTGCTTCCCAGATGCCGGCATAGAGGCCGCTGTCCTGTTCCTCGACATTCCAGGTGCGGAATTTCGGATCGCCCGAAATCAGGCGATCCGGCGCCGGTGCGCCAAGTTCCGGTGCGACGGTTTCGACGCCGACGGAAAGAAATCTCGGCGTGGTCATGGCGATCAGACCTTGGCGAGAGCCTGTTCCAGATCGGCGACGATGTCGTTGACGTCCTCGATGCCGACCGAAAGCCTGACCGTGTCCGGCCCTGCTCCCGCGTTGATCTTCTGCTCGTCGGAAAGCTGGCGATGCGTGGTCGATGCCGGGTGGATGACCAGCGACTTGGTGTCGCCGACATTGGCCAGGTGCGAGAACAGTTCGAGCGCTTCGACGAATTTGATGCCCGCCGCGTAGCCGCCCTTCAACCCGAAGGTGAACACCGCGCCGGCGCCCAGCGGCGAGTACTTCTTCTGCAACGCATTGTTCTTGTCGTCGGGCAGGCCGGGATAGGACACCCAGGCAACCTTGGGGTGGTTGGAGAGCCACCCGGCGACCGCCACCGCATTGTCGCAGTGGCGCTGCATCCTGAGCGGCAAGGTTTCCAGGCCGGTCAGGATCAGGAAAGCGTTGAACGGCGAAATCGCCGCGCCGATGTCGCGCAGGCCGAGCACGCGCGCGGCGATGGCGAAGGCGAAATTGCCGAAGGTCTCATGCAGGACGAGGCCGCCATATTCGGGGCGCGGCTCCGACAGCATCGGATACTTGCCCGACTTCGACCAATCGAAGGTGCCGCCGTCGACGATGGCGCCGCCGATGGAATTGCCGTGACCGCCGATGAACTTGGTCAGCGAATGCACGACGATGTCGGCGCCATGTTCGATCGGCCGCAGCAGATAGGGCGAGGCCAGTGTGTTGTCGACGATCAACGGCAGGCCGTGCTTGCGGGCAATGTCGCCGATCTTCTCGATGTCGACGAAGACGCCGCCCGGATTGGCCAGGCTTTCGATGAAGATCGCCTTGGTCCTGTCGTCGATCTGGCTCTCGAAGGTCGAGATGTCGTTGGTGTCGGCCCAGCGCACCTGCCAACCGAAATTCTTGAAGGCATGGCCGAACTGGTTGATCGAGCCGCCGTAAAGCTTTGTCGCCGAAACGAAATTGTCGCCGGGCTGCATCAGATTGTGGAAGACCAGCACCTGCGCGGCATGGCCGGAGGCGACCGCAAGGCCTGCCGTGCCGCCTTCGAGTGCCGCGATGCGCTCTTCCAGCACCGCCTGGGTCGGGTTCATGATGCGGGTGTAGATGTTGCCGAACGCCTTCAGCCCGAACAGCGAGGCGGCATGGTCGGCATCGTCGAAGACGAAGGAGGTCGTCTGGTAGATCGGCGTCGCTCGCGCCCCAGTCGCCGGATCCGGCTTGGCGCCGGCATGGACGGCGAGCGTGTTGAAACCGGGCGTGCGGGCCATCGAAAACCTCCCTCAATGGTGAATGGTGAATGGTGAATGGTGAATGGCAAAGTCGGCCAGCGCCGCCCTGATTGCAAGCGGCTCATATGCCGCCTTGCCGCCTTCCAGAAAAATCCTTCTATTCACCATTCACTATTCACGACCTACTTCTGGCGAACGCCGAAACTCTGGAATCCCGGCCGCATAAGCGGCTTCTTCGACGACAGCACGCCGGAATTGACGCCGGTCCAGCCGATCTCGCCCGACAGCTTGCCATATTCGATCTTGGGGCAACGGTTCATCACCACCTTGATGCCGGCGGCTTCGGCGCGTGTGGCCGCCTCGTCATGGCGTACGCCAAGCTGCATCCAGATGACCTTCGGCAGCGGATCGAGCCGCAGCACCTCGTCGACAATGCCCGGCACGGCAGCGGACGCGCGAAACACGTCGACCATGTCGACAGGTCCCGGAACGTCGGCGAGCCTGGCAAAGGTCATCTGGCCTAGGATCTCCTTGCCGGCCTGGCCGGGATTGATCGGGAACACCGAAAAGCCCTTGCCGAGCAGATATTTCAGCACGAAATAGCTCGGCCGCACGTCATTAGCCGACGCGCCGACCATGGCGATGGTCTTCACCGAATTGAGGATGCCGGCGATATAGGCGTTGTCGTAAGCGTCGTGGTTCATGCCTCGTCCTCATACAGCGCTTCGGCGAGAAAACCATCTGGATCGTTGCAAAAATTGCGCATCATGCGGAAATGATCGGTGTCGTGAAAATCGGTCGGGTCGAGCCCGGACCGGCTAATGCGGAACAGCCCCGCGCCGGGACAGGCCATCAGCAGCGGCGAATGTGTCGCCATGATCACTTGCGCCGTGCCGGACTGGTCCATCCGCCGCAGCATCTTGAGAAGTTCGATCTGGCGCGTCGGCGACAAGGCGCTTTCGGGCTCGTCGAGGATGTAAATGCCTTGCCGGCGGCAGCGCTCCTCGAAGAATCTGATGAAACCCTCGCCATGCGACCAGGACAGGAAGTCGGGCGGCGCCTCATGTGCGTCGATGGCAGCCTGATCTAGATAGCGGGCAACCGAATAGAAGGATTCGGCGCGAAAGAACCAGCCGGCGGTGACCTTCGGCAGCCAGTGGCCGCGCAACGTCGCCGCCAGCGCTGCGCCGCTCTTGTCGACGGCGCGGGAGTGATCGACCGGCATGTAGCCCTTGCCGCCGCCGGCTTCATCGTAGCCTGCCAGCGCGCCGATCGCTTCGAGCAGCGTCGATTTACCGGTGCCGTTCTCGCCGACGATGATGGTGATCGGCGTGGTGAATTCGAGCTCGAATTTATGGCGGTGAAAGATCGGCAGGTTCCAGGGATATTTTTCCCAATCGACGACCCGGCTGGGCTCGATCAGGATACGCTTCAGATAGGGCGCCTTCAGCCGCGTCAGTTGCTTGCGATGAGCCAGAGGGGAACCTCGTCAGGCCGGCAGCGAAATCGATCCGTCTTCCGCGATCGGAAAAGCCGGATTGTGCGCCACTTCCCAGACATGCCCGTCCGCATCGGCGAAATAGCCGTACCAGCCACCCCAGAAGGCCCGTTGCGCCGGCTTGACGATACGGCCGCCGGCCTTCTTGGCCAGCGCCAACACTGCATCGACCTCGGCGTCGGAGCGGGTGTTGTAGGCGAGGTAGACGGCCGACGGCGCGTTGGAGAAGGTGACGCCCGAATCCTCCTCGGCGCTTGGGCGCGGAAACAAGCCAAGAATGGCGCCGCCCATCTGGAAGAAAGCAACGCCCTCGGTTATCCCGGCATGGCGGGTCAGGCCCATCGCCTCATAAAAGCGCGTGGCGCGCTCGAGATCGTCGGTGGCGATGGTGATGATGGAGATGCGCGGTTCCATATCCGCCTCCTATTCCTCCGGCCATTCCGGCTTGCGCTTGCCGATGAAGGCGCCAATGCCCTCTTCCGCATCGCGCGCCAGCATGTTCTCGACCATGACGCGCCCGGTGTAATCATAGGCCTCGGCCAGCCCCATTTCCGCCTGCTCATAAAAGGCTTCCTTGCCGATCTTGACGACCAGGGAGGATTTGGCAGCAATGGTTTGCGCGTATTTGGTAACAATCTGATTCAGATATTCGCGCGGCACGACGCGGTTGACCAAGCCGAATTCCTTGGCGGTTGCCGCTTCGATCGTTTCGCCGGTCAAAAGCATCTCCATGGCGTGCTTGCGCGAGACATTGCGCGACAGCGCCACCATCGGCGTCGAGCAGAACAGTCCGATATTGACGCCAGGCGTGCAGAAGGTCGCCTCGTGCGAAGCGATGGCGAGGTCGCAGCTGGCGACCAGCTGCAATCCGGCCGCCGTCGCCAGGCCGTCGACTTCGGCGATCACCGGCTTGGGATGGCGAACGATCGCCTGCATCAGTGAAGCGCAGGCGGAAAACGTCTTTTCGAAGAAGGCCCTGCCGTGATCGGCATCGGCGCGGTGCGTGCTTAACTCCTTGAGGTCGTGCCCGGCGCAGAACACTTTGCCGGCCGCCCCAAGGACGATGACGCGGACGGACTTGTCGGCCTTGGCGCGGTCGAGTTCCGCCATCAGCGCCGCCATCACTGAAAGCGAAAGAGCATTGGCCGGCGGATTGGCGAGCGTCAGGCGCAGCACGCCCTTATCCAGCCGGGCGGCGACCGGCCCTTCGGCAACGGCAGGCTTGATGGCGACGATTTCGGCCATGGGTCATTCCTCCGCGATTCCGGATCGGTGATGGTCTAATCTAGTATGCGGGTCTCGCTTCGTCCAACACCCGCTTCTGCCATAATGAATGGCTGTTGCCAGAAACGGCACGCTACGCTCATACAGGCAGGCGCAAACGAGAGACCGACATGCCTGCTCAAAGCAATCTCAAGCCGGTGCTGACGGCTGCTGACGTCAACGCGCTTGTGGCGACTGTTTTCCCGCAGCTCAACGACCAGTTCACCTTCTACGAGGCGTTGGAGGTGTTTCCAGGCGGCTGTGTCGTGCGGCTCAATGCCGACGAGCGCCATTTGCGTCCCGGCGGCACCGTGTCGGGTTCGGCGCTGTTCACGCTGGCCGACATAGGCGGTTATGTCTGCGTGCTCTCGCATGCCGGACCGGATGCACTTTCGGTCACCACCAGTCTCAACATCAATTTTGTCCGCAAGGCCGAGGCCGGGCCGATCGACGGCCATTGCCGCATCCTCAAGCTCGGCAAGAGCCTGATGGTGTTCGATATCGACATCGTCGCCGGCCCGGAGGGACACACGGTAGCGCACGCAACGGGCACCTATTCGATCCCGCCAAAGCGGATTGGAGATGTGGTAAAATAATACCTTGTGCTCAAATCATTGTTTTTGCTTGATTTTACCCCAGAGATGGCTTTTCACGCGCCTTGACGTAGTCGCCGCTCTCTCCTATAAGCCCTCACGGAACAGCGGCCCGCAAAGGCCGCCGTTTTGTTATTGGCGGGGGGCAAGTGCCTTTCGCCAATCCAAGCAACAAGAAACGCCTTCTTTTGAAGGTCCGAACCGAAAGCAACAATCCATGGCAACCTTTTCGCAGAAGCCTGCGGATGTGGTGAAGAAGTGGGTGCTGATCGACGCCGAGGGTCTCGTCGTCGGCCGTCTCGCCACTGTCATCGCCAATCATCTTCGCGGCAAGCACAAGCCCACTTTCACCCCGCATGTTGACGACGGCGACAATGTCATCGTCATCAATGCCGACAAGGTGGTGTTCACCGGCAAGAAGTTCACCGACAAGGTCTATTACTGGCACACCGGTCACCCCGGCGGCGTCAAGGAACGCACCGCGCGGCAGCTGCTCGAGGGCCGCTTTCCCGAGCGTGTCGTTGAGAAGGCCGTCGAACGCATGATCCCGCGCGGCCCGCTCGGCCGTCGCCAGATGAAGAATCTCCGCGTCTATGCAGGCACGGAACATCCGCATGTCGCCCAGCAGCCCGTCGTCCTCGACGTGGCCAAGCTGAACGCCAAGAACAAGAAGGTTTCGTAAGATGGCTGAGCTTTCCTCGCTCGCAGAACTCGGAACTGCCACCGGCAACACCAACACCCAGCCGGCAGCACCCGTCCATGTCCAGAAGCTCGACAAATCGGGCCGCGCCTATGCCACCGGCAAGCGCAAGAACGCCATCGCGCGCGTCTGGGTGAAGCCCGGCTCCGGCAAGATCGTCGTCAACGACAAGGTGTTCGCCGAATATTTCGCGCGTCCGGTCCTGCAGATGATCCTCAACCAGCCGATCATCGCCGCCAATCGCGCCGGCCAGTACGACATCGTTGCCACCGTCATCGGCGGCGGCCTCTCCGGCCAGGCCGGTGCCGTGCGCCACGGCATCTCCAAGGCGCTGACCTACTACGAGCCGGCGCTGCGCGCCGTGCTCAAGAAGGGTGGCTTCCTGACCCGTGACAGCCGCGTCGTCGAGCGCAAGAAGTACGGCAAGGCGAAGGCTCGCCGGAGCTTCCAGTTCTCCAAGCGCTAAGCGCTGCGCAATTGCACGCTATCGAAAGGCCGCCTCCGGGCGGCCTTTTCTGTTCGTGCAGAGCCTTCTCCCACCAGCGCCTGCGGCGGGGTTCATGCCTGGCGCAGACATCAGGTCCGGCTGTCCCTGATAAAGTCAATGAACGCCCGTAGCGGCGCCGGCACGAGGCGCCGGCCGGGATAATAAAGGAACGGCCCGGAGAAGCTCTGCCACCACGGTTCAAGCACCGGTTCGAGCGCCCCGCTCTCGAAGTGAGGGCGCAGCCAATCCTCGAACAGGCTGACGATGCCTGTGCCGGCGATGGCTGCATCGACCTTGAGGTCGGTCGCCCCGCCCAGTGTCACGAGAAGCGGCCCACTTGGGTCGACCCGCACCACCTCGTCGTCGCGCTCGAACTCCCATGGCGTTATCGCACCGCTGGGAAAGCGGCCGCGCAGGCAGGCGTGGCCGAGCAGGTCGCGCGGGTGTTGCGGCCGGCCATGACGATCCAGGTAGGCCGGGCTGGCGGCGGTGGCGAAGCGCTGCACGCGCGGCCCGATCGGCACGGCGATCATGTCCTGTTCCAGCCGCTCGTCGTAACGGATGCCGGCATCGCAGCCGGCCGCCAGCACGTCGACAAAGCTCTCCTCGGCGATCACCTCCAGCCGGATACCGGGATAGGCGGCAAGGAACCGCGGCACGATGCTGGGCAGGACCAGTCGCGCCGCGCTGACCGGCACATTGAGGCGCAGCGAGCCGGCCGGCCTGTCGCGAAAGCCGTTCACCACGTCCAGCGCCGACTCCACCTCGGTCAAGGCTGGACCGAGCCGCGCCAGCAAGCCTTGGCCGGCCTCCGTCAGGACGACGCTGCGCGTCGTCCGGTTGAGCAGCCTGACACCGAGCTGCGTCTCCAGGCGGCGCACCGCCTCGCTCAAGCCGGACGCACTGCCGCCGCTGGCGCGTGCCGCATCCCGAAAACCTTTGGCGCGCGCCACGGCCACGAAGGCGTTCAGATCCCCGAGATCAATCTGCATTGTTCGTCATTCCGCACAGCCCGTGCGAATTGTACCCAATTATCACGAGATCGGACACCGTCTATCTGTGCACCATTCCCTGAAGGAGAAAGACCATGTCCAGCGTCGACCAGTCCGGCACATTCATCCTCGGCGACCGCAAAGTCAGACGGCTCGGCTACGGCGCCATGCAACTCACAGGGTCCGGCGTCTTCGGCCCACCAAAGGACCACGATGCGGCATTGGCCGTGCTGCGCGAAGCCGTTGCGCAGGGCGTCAATCACATCGACACCAGCGATTTCTACGGCCCGCACGTCACCAATTTGTTGATCCGCGAAGCGCTCGCACCCTATCGCGACGACCTCGTTATCGTCACCAAGATCGGCGCCCGGCGCGGCCGGGACGGAGCATGGCTGCCGGCCTTCTCGGCCGAAGAGCTGACCAAGGCGGTGCACGACAATCTGCGCAATCTCGGGCTCGACGTGCTGGAGGTGGTCGACCTTCGGGTCATGTTCGACGCGCATGGCCCCGCCGAAGGGTCGATCGAGGCGCCGCTTGCAACGCTCACCGAGCTTCAGCGACAGGGCCTCGTGCGTAACATCGGGCTGAGCAACGTCACCGCTGCACAAATCGCCGAAGGCCGCAGGGTTTGCAAGATCGTCTGCGTGCAGAACCAGTACAATCTGGCGCATCGGGGCGACGATGCGTTGATCGACGACCTGGCCCGCGACAGCATCGCCTATGTGCCGTTCTTCCCGCTTGGCGGCTTCAACCCGCTGCAGTCGTCGGCCTTGTCCAAGGTCGCCTCACGCCTCGGCGCCACGCCCATGCAGGTCGCGCTCGCCTGGCTGCTTCGCCGCGCGCCCAACATTCTTCTGATCCCCGGCACGTCTTCAGTTGCGCATCTCAGGGAGAACCTCGCCGCAGGCGATCTCGCGCTGCCGGAAGATGCGCTCGAGGCGCTGGAGGGCGTGTCGATGGCGGCTTGACCTGCGCACGAGGCGCGAGGTGCCGCCAGCCGGTGTTGGAGACTAGCGAAGGCGGTGATGAGCCAATCTCCCCCACAAGGGGGGAGATTGGCAGCGCGACCGCCGCTCCTAGTTAATGCTGGCCGTATTCGCCGGCTCGGCCGGGCCGGCATAGGGCACGCGAAAACCGTTCGCCGCCAGCCAATCGATGGCGGCCTTCGGTTCGTCGGTCTGGATGATGGTGGCGCCGCGCTCGACCCAGAAGCCATAAGTCTCGCGCGGCAGGCTGGCCGCGACCGCCAGCTCGTCGCCGCGGCCACCGGCGAGGAAGCCACCCGGCTTGTTGACGATGGCATAGGTGTCGGCCCAGATGTGCCAGTCACCCCTCACCGCCAGCGCGCGCATGCGCGGGCTGAACAGCGGGCCGCCGGTCTCGGTCAGTGTCTCGGCGCCAGCCCGCCAATTGATCAGTTCGATCGCCCGCACCGGGAACGCCCGGCTGACTTTTTCGGCAAACATGGCGTCGTGAACCGCATCGTCGGCAATGATCGGCATGAACTGGAAGCCGCCGTCGATCGCGTCCATGGCGGCCGCAACCGTGGCGATCCTCTCCGCATCCCACAGATTCTCCTTGACGATCACCTGTTCGGCCATGCCGAGGTCGCGCGCGACCGCGACCATGCCGGCGAGGCTTTCGGTATCGAGCTTATTGTCGAGATTGATGAGGATCCTGTCCCTGGTCGCCATCAACATTTCGCGCAACGTCGAGACTGTCTCGCCCGTAAAGGCGCCGGTGCCTTCGATCACCAACCGGCACGTCTTGAGTTCGGCCAGCGTGCGCTTGACCACCTCGCCCTTGCAGTTCGTGGTGCGGTCGAGCCAGCTGTCATGCATGACGACGAACTGTCCGTCCTTCGAGCGCCTGATATCGACCTCGACGATTTCGGCGCCCATTGCAATCGACGCCTCGACGGCGGCGATCGAATTTTCGGGATAGAGCGTCTTGCCGGCCTGCATGCCGCCGGCGCGGTGCGCGGCCACCATCACATGGTCGCGCCATTGGTTGGCGTGCTCGAACCGGTCGAGAATCTGCCTGGCGCGCGTTTCGCCTGCCGATGCATGGCCAAGGGAGGCCGCCAGCGCCGCGGAAAGCAGAAGGCTCAGCCAAGTCGTTCGCATGAGACAGGTCGTTCGCATGAGAATCGCTCCGTACCGGATCGACACCCGGTTAAGCGACGCTCGTGACAGCCTAGTGAACGAAGCCGGCTTCGCAAACGCTGGAAAATCAGGTTAATGCCGGCCGAAACGGCCGTAGCGGCTACTTTCGGTTGCTAACTAGGCAATCTCCGGGCCAGCCATGCGGGGCTCTCCTGGCAAGCAAGGATTTGTGACCGGGCCGAATAGCCATGTTCTTCCGAAGGGGTCGCAATTCTGAGAATTATGGCCAATAAGGTTGCGCGTCGACGCACAGGAGATCGCTTCATGCCGCCAAGGACCATCGATCACGCCTTCACCACCCGCTCCAGGACGGGCGCGTCGTTCGAGCCGACCTATGCCGGCGCGCTGTCGTTCATGCGGCGCAAATATTCGAAGGACGTGAAGGGCGCCGATGCGGTGGTGTGGGGCATTCCCTTCGACGCGGCGGTCACCAATCGGCCGGGCGCGCGTTTCGGACCGCAGGCGATTCGCCGCGCGTCGGCCATCCTCGACAACGATCCGCAATATCCGTTTTCGCGCGACCTGTTCGAACAGCTTGCCGTGGTCGATTTTGGCGATTGCCTGCTCGACAGCGGCAATCACCAGAAGACCCCTTCCACGATCGAACGCGAAGCGGCGAGGATCCTGAAATCCGGCGCCTTTCTGCTATCGCTCGGCGGTGACCATTTCGTCACCTGGCCGCTGCTCAAGGCGCATGCCGCCATCTACGGCCCGCTGGCCCTGGTGCAGTTCGACGCTCATCAGGACACCTGGCCCGACGACGGCAAGCGCATCGATCACGGCTCCTTCGTCGGCCGTGCGGTCAAGGAGGGCATCATCGACCCCGACCGGTCGATCCAGATCGGCATCCGCACCCACGCGCCCGATACGTTCGGCATCAAGATCCTGTATGGCCATGAAGTGGAGGAAATGCGGGCGTCCGACATCGCCTATGCTATCGTCGACCGTACGGGCGGCAAGAAGACCTACGTCACTTTCGACATCGATTGCCTGGATCCGGCTTTTGCGCCCGGCACCGGAACGCCGGTAGCGGGAGGCCCGTCTTCGGCAAAGATCCTGTCGGTGCTGCGCCAGATCAACCAGGTCGATATCGTCGGCGCCGACGTCGTCGAGGTTGCGCCAGCCTATGATCACGCCGATATAACGGCAATTGCCGGCTCGATGGTGGCCATGCACTATCTCGGGCTGCTGGCGGAACGAAAGGCCCGGCTCGAGGAAATGAACCAGGGCAATCACAGCGTTGCCGGATTGAATCAGGCAAGCGGCATATAGCTAACAGGAATTTTGGCAGGCAATGAAACCGAAAATCTTCATCGACGGCGAGCACGGCACCACCGGTCTGCAGATCAGGGCGCTGCTTGCCGAGCGCGGCGACCTGGAAATCATCTCCATCCCGACTGAGCGCCGCAAGGAAACGGCAGCGCGCGCCGAGTTCCTCAATGCCGCCGATGTCGCGATCCTCTGCCTACCGGACGCGGCAGCCAAGGAAAGCGTTTCGCTGATCGCCAATGACGCCACCAAGGTGATCGACGCCTCGACGGCACATCGCGTCGCCGAGGGCTGGGAATATGGTTTCGCCGAAATGGACAAGGACCAGGCGAAGAAGATCGCTTCGGCGAAGCGCGTCGCCAATCCGGGCTGCTGGCCGCAAGGACCGATCGCGACGCTGCGGCCGCTGGTTGCGGCGGGGCTGTTGCCAGCCGATTTTCCGGTCACCGTCAACGGCATTTCTGGCTATTCCGGCGGCGGCCGGCCGATGATCGAGGATTATGTCGCCAAGGGCGAGGATGCGTCGGAATTCCTGCCCTACGGGCTGACGCTGCAGCACAAGCACGTGCCGGAGCTCAGGACCTATGCCAGGCTTTCGCACGATCCGATCATGCAGCCGGCAGTCGGCAATTTCGCGCAAGGCATGATCACGGTAGTGCCGCTGCAACTCGGCGGTCTCGACCATGTACCGACCGGCGCCGAACTTCATGCAGCGATCGCCGACCATTTTGCTTCCATTGATCGTGGCGTGGTCGAGGTGGCGCCGTATCTGCATCAGGAACGCATGCCTGAGATCGATCCGGAGATCTACAACGGCACCAACCGGATGAAGGTCTATGTCTTTGCCAATGACGACAGGGCGCAGGCACTGCTGCTTGCCGTCTACGACAATCTCGGCAAGGGCGCGTCGGGTGCAGCCGTGCAGAACATGGATCTGATGCTCGGCCTCTGAATGGATGCGCCGGCATTTCCGAAGCGCTGGAAGGTCGGCGCGCCCGAACTCATGGCCGAAACCTTCAGCAGCCGCATCTGGAAGGTTGCTCGCGAGGACGACTCACCGGCAATCGTCAAGGATCTAAAGCCTTTCGACGATGTCGAGGACGAGTTGCGTGGCGAGCATTTCCTCGCCTGGCGACGCGGCGAAGGCGCGGTGCGGCTGCTCGGCCGCGACGGCCACCGCATGCTGCTCGAATACGCCGGCGACAGGATGCTGTCACACCATCTTGCCGAACAAGGCGACAATGCCGCCACCGCGATCGCGGCCGAGGTAATGGCAAGACTGGTCTCGCCGTCGAAGCACCCTGCCCCGCCGGATCTCCAGCCGTTGCGGACCCGGTTCTCCAGCCTGTTCAAAAAGGCCAAGGCCGATCGCGCCGCCGGCGAAAAGAGCCTGTACGTCGAAGCAGCCGAAATCGCGGAACGGCTGCTGTCCAATCCGCATGACGTGCGGCCGCTGCATGGCGACCTGCACCACGACAACGTCATGCACGGTCCGCGCGGCTGGCTGGCGATCGACCCGAAGGGCGTTCTCGGCGACCCCGGCTTCGACGCGGCCAACATGTTCTACAACCCACTTGACCGAGACGATCTTTGCCTCGATCCGCGGCGGATCCGCCATATGGCGCAAGTCTTTGCCGCAACGCTCGGCCAGTCGCCGCCCGCGATACTGGACCACGCCATCGCCTATGGCTGCCTGTCGGCTGCATGGCACCATGAAGATCGCAATGCGGTCGACGAGGACCGCGAGGTGGCGATCGCCATGGCGATCCGGACGGAGCGGCTCAGCCTCTGAGAGCAATCTCGTGGGGCAGCGGATAAGCGCCCTTGGTGCCGCGCCAGTGCGCGGCGGCAAAACCCAGCAGGAACAGCGCGAATGCCTGATGCGTCAGGGCCATGTGCAGCGGCACATGCATCAATAGGGTGCCGATGCCGATCGACGCCTGCACCACGACAATCAGGAACAGCAGCGTCGCGCGTCGGGCATGCGTCGTGTCCGGCAGACGCCGGCGTGTCGCAATCATGTGCCAGAGCGCGACTGCGAAGATCGTGTAGGCGCCGACCCGGTGGATGAACTGCACCGTCTTCGGGTTTTCGAAGAAATTGCGCCATGCCGGCTCGAGCAGCAGCAGGTCGCCGGGGACCAGTTTGCCGTCCATCAGCGGCCAGGTGTTGTAGCTCAAGCCGGCGTCGAGCCCTGCGACCAGCCCGCCGAGATAGATCTGGACCAGCGCCAGCAGCACCAGAAAGCCGGCCAGACGTTGCGTCGATCGGTCGGCGGCCGGTTCGGAGTGTGGGGCCAATCCGCGTGCGACCACCATGGTCGCCGTGAAGATCAGCGCCGCCAGCGTCAGATGCGTCGCCAGCCGGTATTGGCTGACCGAAACCCGGTCGGCCAACCCGGACGCCACCATCCACCAGCCTATCGCGCCCTGCAGGGCGCCGAGAAGGAGGATGCCCGACAATTTCGTGCCGAGGCCGCGCTCGATGCGGCGCGTCGCCCAGAAGAACAGCAACGGCAGGGCGAAGACCACGCCGACACTACGCGCCAGGACGCGGTGCACCCACTCCCACCAGAAGATCGACTTGAACGCCTCGATGCTCATGCCCTTGTTGAGTTCGGCATATTGCGGGATCTGCTGGTAGCGCAGGAACTCCTCCTGCCACTCGGCATCATTGAGCGGCGGGATGACGCCGTGAATCGGCTGCCATTCGGTGATCGACAGGCCGGAATCGGTGAGCCTCGTAGCGCCGCCGACCACCACCAGCGCAAACAGCACGAGGAGCACGACATAGAGCCAACCACGTACCAGCGCGCGGTTGCGAAGGTCGCGATCGCGGGCTGCGAAAGGCGCGGCATCGGATATGGCAGCAGCCATGGCTTTGTCCCGGCAGTTGAAGTCGCGGATTGGTGAACCATCGCAACCCGGCTTGCAAGACCGGACAGCGCGGCACGCCGTCGCGCCGTTTCTGGCGGCTTGCGCGCATCGGCTGTTCGGCCTAAGCGATAGCGATCAACGAGATCGCGCCGTGCCCATTCGCCTGAAAAAGCTGATCGGAAGCTTCCTGCTGGTAGTGCTGGTCGTCGTCTATGCGCTGGTCGCCTCGATCGTGGCGGTCGCCCAATTGTCACAGTCCGGGCCACTGGCGCATTTCATCTTCTTCCTGCTGAGCGGGCTTTTGTGGGTGCTGCCGGCGATGGGCATCATCAAATGGCTGATCCTGGAGCCGCGGCCGAAGAGCCGAGGCAACAGTTAGATCGTCACCACCGTCTTGCCGGCATTGGCCAGCGGCGTCGTCACGCCCGACAACATTGTTCGGATGTGGGCGACGCTCTGATAGCGGCCATTGACCGAAATACGAGGCAGGGCATGCAGGAACCCGGCATGCTCGGCGCGGAGTATGCCGTGGCGGGTCGTCACCGCCGAGGCATAGCCGGCATCGCGGACAAGGCCCACTTCGCGACGGCCGACGGCGCTGACATAACCGTAGGGATAGGCGAAATGGCGCGGCTCCTCGCCGAGTTTGGCCTGCAATATGCGCTTGACGTCGCCGATCTCATGCCGCGCGTCGCTCTCGGAAAGCCGCTTCAGATTGCAATGATTGACGCTATGCGCTCCGATCGTCACCAGCGGGTGCGCGGCCATGGTGCGGAGCTCGTCCCAGTTCATCAGCGTGTTCGGGCGCGAACCGCCCAACTCGATGCCGTTCGAACGCGCCAGATCGCGCAATACCGCACGCTGGTCCTGCTCGCGCACCTTCAGCGTCAGATGAGCGTGCAGACGCGCATTGGCCTGGACCTTTTTTCCTGGGTTCGAGCAATCGATCGTCACCGGGCCGTCCGGCGTCGTCAGCGTCAGGCGATCGCGCGCATTGACGATGTCCTCGACCACGTCCCACCACAAATCGGCAGCGCCATCGATCAGTCCCGGCGCGACGTAGATGGTGATCGGCGCGCCGTGCTTCTCCAGCACGGGCAGCGCCTCGGTCATGTTGTCTCGATAGGCGTCGTCGGCGGTGATCGTCGCGAACTGGCCGTCCTTGTCGCCAGCCTTGATGCGCTCGATTGCCTCGTCCAGAGTAACGAACGTGTAGCCGTTCGCCTTCATGTCGGCGATCACGATGTCGAGGAACCCAGGCGCGATGTTCAAGTGGCGGTTGACGCCGTTCGGCTTTTCCGGCGTCCCGGTGACCCGATGCAGCATCAGGATGGCGCCAAGGCCGCCGATGAACGGCTTGGCCAGCGGCGCAAGACCGGAATAGCGGGCGAGATTGAGCGCCAGTTTGCGGATTGCCTCGCCCCCGTCGATCATTCATTCACCTTTTGCGCCTAAGCTCATCAAGCATGGAATGCGCCTGCGCGGACCCCCAATCGCGACGAATACGCCCTAAGGATTGAGGTATGGTTGACGCCACCGCGTCATTTGACGGCAATCGGCTGGCAAGCAGCGAGGCGTCGCCGTGTGCCTTGCCGGCCGGCAAAGCCGGCCTGTCGACCTCGGTTGCCGATAGTGCGGCGCTGGCGGCGTACGCCGAATTCTGCCGTTCGGCGCTTTTTGCCCCGGCGCAGAGCGCAGGCTGGATCCTGAACTGGGCCGCACATACCGGCGCCGACGTTGTCGTTGCGACGCTGCGCGCCGACGACAGGCCGGTTTTCTCGCTGGCGCTGGAGGTCACCCGCAGCGGAGCATTCCGCGTTGCGCGCTTCATGGGCGGGCGCCATGCCAACGGCAATTTTGCCGCTGCCGACCTGCAATGGCTGGCGAATGCCGATATCGCGGCGATCCGTTCGATGCTGGCCGCGATTGCCAAGGCGCGGCGCGACATCGATCTTGTCGCGCTAGAGCGGCTGCTGCCTGATCTCGACGGCGTTGCCAACCCGCTCTCCGCCTTGCCGCATTTTTCGAGCCCCAATCTGTCGCTGGCCGCCGGTCTTGTCGGAGGGTTTGATGCACTGCTCACCCGCGTGAGCGGCAAGCGCAGGCGCAAGAAGCATCGCTCGCAGGCGCGCAAGTTCGAGGCCGTCGGCAGCTATCGTCGCATCGAGGCGAGGACTGCGGACGAGGTGAACAGGCTGCTCGACGCCTTTTTCGAGATGAAGGAATTCCGCTTCCGCAAGATGGGCATCGTCAATGTTTTCGGTGAAGCGGAGGTGCGCGCTTTTTTCCGCTCGCTGTTTGCCGAAGCGCTTCAAGAGGAAAACCCGTGCTTCGTGCTGCATGGGCTGGAAGTCGCCGGCAAGCTTCGTGCGGTCACCGGGTCGAGCCGCTCGGGCAAGCGGCTGATCTGCGAATTCGGGGCGATCGCCGAGGACGACCTCGCACACACCAGCCCCGGCGACTTCCTGTTCTTCGAGAACATCCAGGAAGCCTGCGAGACGGGTTTTGAAATCTATGATTTCTCAGTCGGCGACGAACCCTATAAGCGATTGTGGTGCGATGTCGAAACGCAGCATTTCGAGGTGCTGGTTCCGCTGACGCTGAAGGGCCGCGCGCTGGCGCTTGCGCTCAGGCACGGCGCAAGCCTGAAAGCATTCATCAAGCACAGCCCAATGGTCTGGAAGCTGACCAAGCTGCTGCGCCGCAAGGCTGTGGGACAGACAGCACCGGCCGCAGGCGAAGACGACAGCTGATTTCGATTTGAGAAAACTGCCTCAGGCGGCCGAGCGCCGCCCCGGCATTGGCCCCGGCGCCACATGGCCGATTGGCGTGACCAGCGTCAGGTCGGGATAGCCGCTCTCGATGAGCGCGACTGCGGCTTGCGTCACCTCGTCGTCCGGCTCCAGCATGGAGAGCAGCACCTCGGTGCCCTCGCCCACTAGGCGGCTGATGCCTTGCGCGTCCGCTGGCCCGCATTCGACAACGACCAGGTCATAGGCGGTGGTCAGCGACTGCATGATGATCGGCAGCCGGTCGGCGGCGCGCATGGCACGGACCGGATCGGCTGTGCCGACGGGAATCACGTGGCAGTCCGAATAGAGATCGGGGTGGATCACATCGCTGAACTGCGCTTGCGAGGCGAGCAGATCGGTGATGCCCGGAAACAGCCCGCTGTCCAGCATCGGCCGCGAGGCAGCACCCGAAGCGGTGAGATCAAGCAGCAGCACGCGTAGCCCGGCGTCAGAGACTGCGCGCGCCACCAGCACCGCCGAGGCAGCCGCCTCGTCGCCTTCCGGCGACACGAATATGGCGCGGGCGGCACCGGTGGCGATCAGTTTTTCCGCGGCCTTGTCGATGTCGACCTCACCGAGGGTGGAACGTGCCGGTTCAATGTCTGCAGCAGCCATCTCAGAGTACTCCGGTTCGATTTTCTCGGCAGCCGCTTCCGCCACCGCGACGGGTTCCGGCTCCAGTTTGGTTTCAGTGACACTGTTGTCGGACTCACCGAGCTGGTCGATCACGGCGACTGCCGGTTCGGGCCGGGCAACCGGCGGGCCGGGCTCGGCCACTACGCGTTCGGCCTGGACAGCCGGCATCGCAACCTGCTCGATGCGTTCGAAATGGGCACCGGCGGCCGGACGCATGGCGCGGCCGGAAAACAGTTCCTGCAGCAACGTGACGATCGCCATGAGGAGCAACGAGCCGACAAAGGCCGCACCGACAATCGGACCAATCTTGGGGAAATAGGGTTCGGTCGGCGCCCGGGCCTCCGAAAATAGGCGAGCGTCGACAGGCAGGTAGTTACGATCCTTGCGTGCGGCCGCCTGGAGATAGCTGGACGAGTAGAGATCGAGTTGCTGGCGCTTGGTCGCGGCATCGCGCTGCAGGGCATCGAGTTCCACCTGCTCTTCGCCGGCGCGGGCGGACGCCGCCTTCAGGGTGTTGACGTCGGCCACGAGTTGAGCCTCTCGTGCCTTCGCCGTCTCGGCCTGCGCCATCAGACCCTTCATGATCTTTTCCGCTTCGTTGCGGATCTGGCGGTCGAGATCGGCGAGCTGCGACTTCAGCGCACGGATGCGCGGATGATTGTCGAGCAAGGTGGTGGAAAGGTCGGCGATGTTGTTCTTGAGTTCGACTTGCCGCTCGCGCAGGCGCTGGATCAGGTCGGAAGACAACACCTCTGGAACGGCATCCAGCGAGCCGCCATTGCGCAACGCCCTGCGCACACTGTCGGCGGTCGCTTCCGCCGAAGCGCGGTTGGCGCGTACCCGTGACAGTTCGCTCGACAATTCGGACAGCTGCTGGGTGGCAAGCACCGAATTGTTGCCGCCCATCAAAAGATCGGACTGCGCACGGAATGCGGCAACCTTGGCCTCCGCCTCCTTCACCCGGTTCTGCAGGTCCGCGATTTCCGGCGCCAGAAAGTCGGTGGCGGCGGAATTCGATTCGAGCTTGGCGTTGCCCTTGGAGGCGATATAGGCGTTTGCGATGGCGTTCGGGATTGCGGCGGCAAGCTGTGGATCCTCTGACGAGAACTCGATAGCGATCGCGCGGGTTTTTTCAACGCCATAGACGTTGAGCTTGTCATGCATTGCGTCCAGCACGCGCTCTTCCAGCGGAATCTCGAAGGGATCGCTTTTCAAGCCAACGAGGACAAGGGTGCGGCTCAGCGCCGACATCTTCAGCGCCTCGTCGAATTCGGGCAATTTCGCGAGGTTGAGCTTCGCCGCCACCTGTTTGAGGATGTCAGGGGACGAAATGATCTGGACCTCGGTGGCCACAGCCTCTTCGTCGGGAATCGACCGCTCGTTGCCGTTGGCACCGGCTGGCCGCGTGAACTCCGATTCTCGAGGCCCGATCTCCAGCTTGGCTGCCGCCTTGTATTCGGGCGTTGCAAGCCAGGCGAGCGCAAAGGCCAGGCCGGTTACAGCCAGCGCGACGACAAGGATGCGCAGCCAGTTTCGCGCCAGGCTGGCGAAAAGCTGCCTGAGATCGACGTCGACATCTGCGGCCGCGGATTGAACGGACATGCATCCCTGCTCCGGTACTGAGTCAGCATGCACCGTAAACAACTATGGTAACTCAGCCGTTAATAACGCGGTAAGCACCTGTTAGGCTCTGCTAACAAGCCGCAAACAAGAGGCTGAAAACCATCTGCATTTGTCGATCGGGCCCGCATCGGCCGCGCGCCTTTACCGGCCATTAACCCTAACAGGATGATAACCGAGCTCGATCGTTAAGGTTTGCCGCAGAGTCGCCGGCTATTCAAAGGTACGTGTCCGCTCATGAAAAGCACTGCTCCCCTTTTCCGCGCGCTGCTTGCCGTATCGATGCTTTCGGGCTGCTCAAGCTACCGGCCGACGCCGGCCGCCTTCCATGAAGTGCTCGACCAGCCCTACCGCCTCGGTGCCGGCGACCGCGTCCGCGTCACCGTGTTCGAGCAGGAAGGATTGACCAACACCTACAGCGTCGACCAATCCGGCTATCTCTCGCTGCCGCTCGTCGGCAACGTGCCGGCGCGCGGCCACACCGCCCAGCAACTCGAGGGCGAGATCGCCGAGAAACTGCGCCAGGGCTATTTGCGCGATCCTGACGTTTCGGTCGAAATCGATCGCTACCGGCCGATCTTCGTCATGGGTGAAGTGGGCGCGGCGGGCCAATATTCCTACGTTCCGGGCCTGACCGTGCAGAAAGCCATCGCCATCGCCGGCGGCTTCACGCCACGCGCCAACCAGGAAAGCGTCGACATTACCCGCGACATCAACGGCAAGGTTATAACCGGACGCGTGGTGACCTCCGACCCGCTGTTGCCCGGCGACACAGTCTATGTTCGCGAACGCCTGTTTTGATGTGCTGACCAAGTGGCGGACACACTCAGGATCGTCCACTGCTTTCGCTCACCCGTCGGAGGCATCTTCCGGCATGTGCGCGACCTGACCGAGGCTCAGGTCGCCGCCGGCCATGCCGTCGGCATCGTCTGCGATTCGACGACTGGCGGCGATTTCGAGGAACGGCTGTTCGAACAGATGAAAGGCAGCCTGGCGCTCGGCATTCATCGCACACCGATGCAGCGGCATGTCGGGCCAGGCGATCTCGCTTCGGCCCGACGCACCTATAGGATCATAAAAGAATTGCGGCCGGACGTGCTGCACGGGCATGGCGCCAAAGGTGGCGCCTATGCCCGTCTGTTCGGCTCATTGTTGCGGGTATCCAGGTCTCGCGTAGCCCGCCTTTATTCGCCGCATGGCGGCTCACTGCACTATGACGAAACCACGGCGATGGGGAAGCTGTTCTTCGCGCTCGAACGCTTCATGGCTCGCTTCACCGATTGCCTGCTATTTGTTTCCGATTATGAGCGGCGGACTTATCGCAGGAAGGTCGGCGAGCCGCCCATTCCGAACGCTCTCGTACACAACGGCCTGCGCGCCGCCGAGTTCGAGCCGGTGCAGACCGAGCACAATGCCGTCGACCTCCTCTATATCGGCATGATGCGCGACCTCAAGGGCCCGGACATCTTCATCGATGCGCTGGGGCGAGCCGCAACACGGCTCGGTCGCCCATTGAAAGCGCTGATGGTCGGCGACGGCGACGACCTGCCGCGCTATCGCGCCAAGGTAGATCAGCTCGGCCTCGAGGTCAGCTTCCTGCCGCCGATGCCAGCCAGGCTCGCCTTCACGCTGGCCAAGCTGGTCGTCGTTCCCTCGCGCGCGGAAGCCATGCCTTATATCGTTCTGGAAACGCTTGCCGCCGGCAAGCCGCTAATCGCGACGTCGGTCGGGGGCATACCGGAAATCTTCGACACCGGCTCCCCTGCCCTGATCCGGCCCGACCCGCGCGAACTTGGCGACAAGATAAGCGCCGCTCTGGCCGATCTCGACGCCTACAAAGGCCTGATGCCCGGTGCCGCCGACCTCAAGGCACGGTTCGGCGCGGATGTAATGGCCGCCGAAATCGAAAAGGCCTATTTCGCCGCGCTCAAACAATAGGGCAACTGATATCCACTCGGCTGCAAAAGGTCCCCGGTGAAAGCGTCTCCAAAGCCATCTGTTGTTTCAAGGGTTTCTTAGCTCTCTTTTGCTATTCACCTGAGGGAAACCTACGGACGCCCCATGAACGAAATCGACCCCGCGCGCCGTTTTTCGCTAGACGCGGTGCGCAAATTCGACGCCCCTGCCGAGAACAACACGGCCGGTGGCATGAACGACGTTGCCCGTCAGGTCGCCTCGCAATACCGGCGCGATACGATGTCGCCGATCATGGTCAGCGGCGTCCTGCGCATGGTGGAATTCGCGCTGCTGTTGGTGTCGGGTCTTGCCGTCTATTTCTACTATGTCGGCTTTTTCAACTATCTTGCCTGGCAATACTCGCTGACGATCGCCGCCACCTCGTTCCTCGCGGTCGTTCTGCTCGACGTCACCGACTGCTACCAGATTGTCGCGCTGATGCGGCCGATCGCCAATTTCGGCCGCCTCCTGCTGGTCTGGGCCGGAACCTTCGCCTTGATGGCGCTCACCGCCTTCACCATGAAAATGTCGGAAGACTATTCGCGCCTGCTCTTCGGCACGTGGTTCGTTATTGGCTTCGTGCTGATCCTGGGTCTCCGGCTGGTGATGTCGAAGCTGATCCGGCGCTGGGCGCGCGACGGGCGGATGGAGCGCCGCGCCGTCATCGTCGGCGGCGGCAAGGCGGCGGAGGTGCTGATCCGCTCGGTCGAAAAGCAGCCCTACAACGACATCCGCATCTGCGGCATCTTCGACGATCGTGGTGACAAGCGTTCGCCGCCGGTTGTCGCCGGCTATCCCAAGCTCGGCACGATTTCCGAGCTCATTGAATTTGCCCGCATCGCACGCATCGACATGCTGATCGTTTCGCTGCCGCTGACCGCCGAATCGCGCGTGCTGCAACTGTTGAAGAAGCTGTGGGTGCTGCCGGTCGACATCCGGCTGTCGGCGCATTCGAATGCGCTGCAGTTCAGGCCGCGCGCCTATTCCTACATCGGCTCGGTGCCGATGCTCGATATCTTCGACAAGCCTATCAACGACTGGGATTCGGTCGCGAAACGCGCCTTTGACATCGTCTTTTCGATCATCGGCATCATCGTGTTCTCGCCGGTGATGCTGGCGACCGCGATCGCGATCAAACTCGACAGCAAGGGCCCGGTGCTGTTCCACCAGAAGCGGCACGGCTTCAACAACGAAATCATCGACGTCTATAAGTTCCGGTCGATGTACACCGAGAAGGCGGACCCGACGGCGAAGCAGACCGTGACCAAGAACGATCCGCGCGTCACCCGCGTCGGCCGCTTCATCCGCAAGACCTCGATCGACGAATTGCCGCAGTTCTTCAATTCGCTGTTCGGTTCGCTGTCGCTGGTCGGGCCGCGCCCGCACGCCATTGCCGCGCAGTCGCACAACCTTCTCTACAATGAGGTGGTCGACGGCTATTTCGCCCGCCACAAGGTCAAGCCCGGCGTGACCGGCTGGGCTCAGATCAATGGCTGGCGCGGCGAGATGGACACCAACGAGAAGATCCGCATGCGCACGGAATACGACCTCTATTACATCGAGAACTGGTCGCTGTTGTTCGACCTGAGAATCCTGTTCCTGACGCCGATCCGCCTGCTCAACACGGAAAATGCGTATTGAGCGCGACGGCCTACGAATTGCCGGCGGCGGCGGTCAACGCCAAGCTCATTGCGCTGATTGCGTCGGGGGCAGTTTTCCTCGGCGTCTTCCTGTCCGGTTTCGTTATTGCCGAGCCGGCGCCATACGACCTCTTTATGATCGGGCTGATCGTGGTGTGGCCCTTGTTCGGCATGCGCATCCAGCGCGCGGCGGTGCCACTTCTGGTGCTGCTGGTAATCATGAACATCGGCGGAATGATCTCGATGACGCAGATGTCGGACCTCGCCGCCACGCCGCTCTATCTCGCCGTCTCGCTGTTCCTGACCCTCACCGCGGTTTTCTTCGCTTCCGTAACGGCCGTCCAGCCCAGTCTCTACCGCGTGATCTTCGTCGCTTATGTCGTGTCGGCAGTGCTGACTTCGCTGGTCGGCATAGCCGGCTATTTCCATGCCTTTCCAGGAGCGGAGATCTTCACCAAATACGACCGTGCCGCCGGCGCCTTCCAGGACCCGAACGTGTTCGGGCCGTTCCTGGTGCTGCCGGGCATCTACCTGCTCTATCTCCTGCTTACCGGCTCGATCGCGCGCATGCCTCTAGTGGCGGTGCCGCTGCTGATCATCACCGCCGGCATCTTCTTTTCTTTTTCGCGCGGCGCCTGGGGCATGTTCGCCGTTTCGGCGATCCTGCTGACCGGGGCCTTGTTCCTGCAGAGCGCCAGCGGCAAATTCCGGCTGCGCGTCGTCGTCATGACCATCGCCGCCGTCGGACTGCTGGTCATTGCGATGATCGTCATCCTGCAACTGCCTGGCGTGGCGGAGATGTTCTCGAATCGCGCGCAACTCGAACAAAGCTACGACACCGCCCGCCTCGGCCGCTTCGCCCGCTACACGATCGGCTTTCAGATGGCGCTGGAGCATCCGTTCGGCATCGGCCCGCTCGTCTTCGGCAAGATGTTCGGCGAGGACACACACGACATCTGGTTGAAGATGCTGATGGATTACGGCTGGCTCGGCTTCGTGTCGTTCCTGACGCTGACGTGCTGGACGATCGCCGCCGGCTTCCGCATTCTGCTGCGCGACCGGCCCTGGCAGCCTTATCTACTATGCGCCTATGTCGCCTTCATCGGCAATATCGGGCTCGGCACCTTCATCGACATCGACCACTGGCGCCATGTCTACCTGCTGCTCGGCCTGATCTGGGGCGCCATCGCGCTCGAATACCGCCATCAGTGGCAGTTTCGGGCGGCGCGGCGCCCGCAACCTCCGTTGCTGTTGCTTCAGGCCGGACAGCAGCCGAATTCGGTTGACCGGACCCAGTCTATCACGATACATCGCGACCGGTCCGGAGTGTAGCGCAGCCCGGTAGCGCACTTGACTGGGGGTCAAGGGGTCGTCGGTTCGAATCCGGCCACTCCGACCATTAAATCCAAAGGCTTAGCCAGTTCCCCCAACTGGCCATACAGAATAGCCGCATTGCAGCCAGCGCAACACGATTTCGACCAAGGGCTTCGCTCGCCAGGTCAATGTGGAATAGCCCAAACCAGCATGCAAAAAGCTCGCGCCTTCCGGGAGAAGGACGCGAGCAGATCGGTGCAACCCGATCTGGCAGCAATTCTTATGAGGAGGGACTTGCTGCGTTGAGATGAACCGTCGCGCCAGCCGGGTTGTTCCATCGAGCAAATAAAAACCCGCCGCACATGAAGTACGGCGGGGCCGATCAAGCGCTGTTGCACCAGGCGGGGGACTCGGGTGGGCGGGCTTGCCAGGTGCGCGCGGATCAAGTCGACATTAGGCGCATGAGCGGTAGCGCGTCCACCAACCGGCGGTTGGAACGAACTGGTTCAACGCCGGCGGCCGGCTTGGCCTGAAACTTTTCAGGGCGGCAGCGACGGGGTTAGGAAAGTCGAGCAAGCGCAACGTGCCCGGCCCTCGTTGCTTGCGGGAATGCCGGAAGGATCAATGGCAGCAAGCATGAAGAACCCAACCTGGATGCTGGCGGCGTGGGAACGAAACGTGGCAGCTCACTCCGCCGGTTTCCGTGAGGACGCCTGCCGCCAAGACGGCGACGAGCGCATCGTCCGCTACCGCGATTGGCGGCTGAACGCAAAAAGCCCGCCGCACCTTTTCGGCACGGCGGGCTTCAGGCAGAAAATCAATCGTAGATCTTAACAATTTTGCGGGTACCTGGATCAACCAGGACGGTTCGTCCCTCGACGACTACATAGCGGTACTGAACGTCCGGCACTTCGTAAAGCTCGACTGTGTCGGGCAGAGCGGTGCCAATGTTGAGCTCAACACCGGGAAGGCTCAGGGATGCTACCGGCTTCTTCTTTACATACTCCCGGATCACCGTGTCTTGCTCAGGCTGAATGATGACGTCCTGAGCAGCGGCGGTTCCGATACCTACGAAAAGAAAGATTCCTGTCGCAGCAGATAAAAGTTGCTTTCCCATATAGCAATCCTCCAGCGAGCCAACTTTCCGCCACGGTGCTTGATGCTTCCGTGCGGGGCTACTTACCTAAACGGGCCGAAGGACTTGTTGTTCCGCTGGCGGTCGGCGAACTCCGGTGCCATGGCCATGAGGCCGCCTACGAACAAGCACCTGCTCAAGGCTTAGTTTCTTCCCGGGGAGGAGCTTTTGGATCAGGACAATCAGGATAGGGCAATTCTTCACACGGAGAGGGCCTGTCGCCAACGCTGCCATAATGTTCCACGAGTTTTGCGAAACCGTAGGCGAAGGCGAAAAGAAGCATTAGGACAACCGCTATACGGACGGCCATACCGGATTGTAGCAGGATCCTCCCATTGGAGCGCGGGCGGCGTTTTTAATACGTTCGAATGTTGAGTTCGAAAAAGGTTGGCTCTAGGTGAATTGCCGTCGTCCGCAGTTGTAAGGGCGAGCGGACGCTTGGAAGATGACACGCCCCTTTTCGCCCTTTCGGGAGAGATGCAATGTCGCTTCAAGGAGCTACCTGTCCTGCCGAGCTGACCATGTTGACCAAAGCACTTGATGCCCGATGCCGTGAATTAGGCCTCGCTGACGGCGATCCAGGCAGAGAGGTGCTCGGCCGCAGGGTGATGGATTTGTTCGAAAGTGGTCAGCTAAGCGCCGAAGATTTGAGACTGGCTCTGAGCGGCGAGGTTTTTGACGCCAAAAATCCTCCGGCCGGAGGCAGTGGGTTTTGATACGGCAAGCGGCTATCCGCGCAACCATTTGAATTATTGGTCCAGCGTAGGCTTCCGTGCACGCAAGGGCGCGCGTGGCCAAATGTGATTTTGCGGTCGGTCCCAGACGGGCTAATCTTCCCAACGAATATCCAATGAAAGAGGAGAATGATCATGAAGACATTCCTCGCAATAGCCGCCGCACTGACCCTGTCCATATCAGCTGCCTCTGCGGATTGCCCCGCGCATTCAAAGGTCCAGGCATCGGTCGACACGCAGACGAGGACAGCGAGCGTCGAGAAGGCCGATATGTCGACAGCCGCGGACGCTCAGACGATCAAGAAAGAAGAGCCACAGAAGACCGAATAGCGGTAACGCTCACCGGATCCCACGACCTGGATAAAGGGGCTACTGGCAGACATCCACCCACTCGGCGTCGACGAGTTCGGCCATGCGTTGCGGGCTGAGCCGGACGGCGGCGTTCGTCGCGCCTGCGGCGGGGACGACCTCGTCAAAGGCGCGCAGCGAGACGTCGCAGTACACCGGGAGCGGTGCCGGTAGGCCAAACGGGCACACCCCACCGACGGGATGACCGGTCGCGGCGAGCACCTGCTCGGCATCCAGCATTCGCGCCTTGCCGCCGAACCGGTCCTTGAATTTGCGATTGTCCAGCCTGGAGATGCCGCTGGCCACGATCAGCATCGTCTGGTCGCCGGCGCGCAGGCAGATCGTCTTGGCAATCTGCGCCGGCGCTACGCCATGCGCTTCGGCAGCCAGAGGCACCGTCGCCGAGCTGGCTTGCGTAACGATGACGTCGATTTCGGGCGCGTGGGCGACGAAGAAAGCGCGAACGGATTCGAGGCTCATCTCCGGCGATTTCCGTCTCGCGTCGCCGTGGCGGCCGGCAAGTCCGCTACGTGGCCGGAAAAACGAAGCCCGCCAGGGCAACCCATGGCGAGCTCGTCGAATAAACGCATGGCACGCCGCTACGACACGGACCGCCTTTTCGCAGGCAACACGGCTTCGTCGAACAGAGCGCTTTCCGGAAGTTGAAGCGCGGAGGCAATACGCCGACGTTTCGAAGGATCGGCATCGTTGCCGCTTTCGATGTCGGCAATCTCATAGGCTGCCAGCCCGCACGCCAGGGACAGCTCTTCGATACTGTATCCACGGGCTTCCCGGGCGGTTCGGACGGCACTGCGTTCAGGCGTAACCGCGCTCGCCGCCAGTTCGGAGTAAGGTTCGCGTTTTGCTATTTGGGGCATTGGCAACTCCGTGGGATGAAAGAGTTAGATCAAATCATGTTGTTGCCTGAGACGATCGGGAGAATGCCCGCTCCCCGGTGATTTGCCAAGCATCAAAGACAGCGTCACGGCATCGTGAACCGACGCCGGAATGAATGTGGATGCCGGGGCGCTCACATCTGGCCGGATCGTCGGCGGACATACTTCGGAAACAAAATTCTACAGGCCGGAAAAACTGCCGAAAAACTCCAAGGCGATAGTCCCGACCGCAGTGCTCGAGTCACCGACCTGAATCGGTGACGCTCAAATTCGCCCTGCGCAAAAAGGAAACGATGTCATGAAGAAGTCTCTTCTCTCCGCCCTTGGACTTGCAATCGCACTTGCCCTCTCGATGCCGATCATCGGCGCGAGCAGCGCGAATGCAGCGACGATGCACACCACCGTCAAGAAGCATCACCGTCATCACTACCATCACCGCGTCCACCACCATCGCCATCATCACAAGAAGGTTGTGGCGAAGACGTACTGAAAACACCCTGGGACAGACAACCGGCAAGCAGGCGTTCTTGGCCTCTGATCAAGAGCGGCCAGCTTGCCGGGGTTTGCCGCGTCGACGAAATGGCGGCGGTCCCGCTGACCACCGCATTTCCCCTACCTTGAACGCGCTCGCGGCGCTTTTTGCTGCCGGCCACCGAGAAACAGACTGGCGACCAGCCCGACCAGAACCAGCCCGACAGCGGCCGCCGTCGCCGGGTGATCACGGGCAGTCTTCTCGATCGCCCGGCCTTGCCTTCTGATTGCCGGCAAGGTGTCGCCGAGACGCTCGGCGATATCCGAATAATAGTCCGACGCGGTATCGCGACCGTCTTCGTAATAGGCGCCGCCCCGCTTCAACACGGCTTTCTTCAAAGTGGCCAGTTCCCTGGTCAGGGCCGCGACCTGCTTGTTCAGATCGGTGTCGGAGATGCTCGAAAGCGATGCCATGACGTGGTTCCTTCATCTGCAGAAGGAAGCCTAACGCATGACCCCGAAGACCGTTCCGGTCAGCCCCGGCGGGCTTTAGCGAACCTGATCGAGCAGGCGCTTGCATTCGAGCAGGTCGAACAGCGCCTCCTGCAGCAATGCGCGATTATCACGGGAAAGTTTTGACGTGTCCGGCGGAACCGGGCCTTCCTCGTCGCTCTTGCCGATGCCGAAAAAACGACGGCTGGGTTTCACCCTCGGTTGGCCGACCAGCATCTCGTCGTCGGGGCCGCGCGGCTGCGCCGCTGGCGTCAGCGGTACCGCGTCAGCCTGCCGGCGCTGCGAGATCGCCTCGACCGCCGCCATGTCGCCATTGCCGACGGCGATCAAAAACTGGTTGCCGTTCTCGCGCAACAGCTTTTGTACGCCCTTGATCGTATAGCCCTGATCGTAGAGCATGTGGCGAATGCCCTTGATCAGCTCGACGTCCTGCGGCCGGTAGTAGCGGCGGCCGCCGCCGCGCTTCATCGGCTTGATCTGGTTGAAACGCGTCTCCCAGAAGCGCAGCACGTGCTGCGGCAAATCCAGATCCTCCGCGACCTCGCTGATGGTGCGGAAAGCATCGGGGCTCTTGTCCATGGGCGAATCCTCACGCTAGAGCATGATCGCGAAAGGCGGGGACCGGTTTTTGGGCAACATCACGGTAAAACAAAGAGAGCAGCTTTTCCGTCCACCGGGGCGGATCACACCCAAATACCGATCCGGCCTGCCGAATCGCATCTTATTTCAGCGGTTTATGAAACAATATTCAAGCCCGGCGTAAAAGCAGGCTTCGTTTTTCAACCGAAGCCTGAAGCATGGATTCTCGGCAAGGGAGATCGGGAATCTACTTGCTGCCCTTGGCCTTGCTGTTTTGATGGGAGCGCAGGATGCGGTTCTTCAGCACGTTCGATGACTTGAAGGTCATCACCCGGCGCGGCAGGATCGGCACTTCCTCACCGGTCTTGGGATTGCGCCCGATGCGTTCGTTCTTGGAACGGACATGGAAGGTCGCGAAGGACGACAGTTTCACCGTCTCACCGCGAACGATCGCCTCGCAGATCTCATTCAGCACCGCCTCGACAAGCTCGGCCGATTCAGTACGCGACAGCCCAACCTTGCGGTAAACGGCTTCGGCGAGGTCGGCGCGCGTAAGTGTCTTTCCCCCCATACGAACCGTCCCATCAGCTCAAAAAATAAAATCGATACAAGCAACGGCAGAACCTAAGTAATTGATCCGTCAAGGTCAAGGACCCGAACCCGTTAGTTCGGCACTTACCAACGCAGCAGGACGGCGCCCCAGGTGAAGCCGCCGCCCATCGCCTCAAGCAGCACCAGGTCACCCTTTTTGATGCGGCCGTCGGCGACGGCCGCGGATAGTGCCAGCGGCACGGAAGCAGCCGATGTGTTACCGTGCAAATCGACGGTCACCACCACCTTCCGCTCCTCTATCCCGAGCTTTTTGGCCGAAGCATCAATAATTCGTTTATTGGCTTGATGCGGCACGAACCAGTCGAGATCAGCGGCGCTGATGCCGGCCTGTGCGAACGTCGCCTCGATGACGTCGGTGATCATGCCGACCGCATGCTTGAACACTTCGCGGCCTTCCATCCTGAGGTGCCCGACCGTTCCGGTAGTCGACGGCCCACCGTCGACAAAAAGCTTGTCCTTGTGGATGCCGTCGGAGCGCAGGCTGGCCGCCAGAACGCCTCGGTCGGCGATGCCGCCTGCCCCCGTGCCTGCTTCCAGCACTATCGCGCCGGCGCCGTCGCCGAACAAAACGCAGGTCGAGCGGTCGTTCCAGTCGAGAATGCGCGAAAACGTTTCCGAGCCGATCACCAGCACCCGTCTGGCCAAGCCGCCGCGGATATAGAGGTCGGCGGTCGTCACCGCATAGACAAAACCCGAGCAGACCGCCTGCAGGTCGAAGGCAAAACCGTGGTGCATGCCGAGCCGGTTCTGGATCTCGACTGCGGTCGCGGGAAAGGTGTTGTTGGGCGTCGAGGTCGCCAGCACGATCAGGTCGATGTCGTCAGCCGTCAGGCCGGCGCTGTCGAGGGCTGCGCGCGCTGCCGCCTCACCCAGAGAGGCCGTCGTCTCGTCGTCGGCCGCAATGTGGCGCTGGCGAATACCGGTACGCTGGACGATCCATTCGTCCGAGGTCTCGACCATGCCTTCAAAATCGGCATTCTTCATAATGCGGCGGGGCAGCGCGGCGCCCGTGCCGCGCACGACTGATCTGATCAATGCTCTTTCCTATTCCTTTGCGTCGATGACGACGTCGGATTTCCGGATTGTCTGGGCATTCGGATTGCGGGCATGGAACAGGTCGAGATCGGCCTCGATGCGGTCAAGCAGATTGTTGCGCACCATGTCGTAGCCGAGCTCGATCGCCGCAGCGAAGCCATCCGAATCAGCCCCGCCATGGCTTTTCACCACGATGCCGTTCAATCCCAGGAAGACGCCGCCATTGGAGCGGCCGACATCCATCTTCTCGCGCAGGCGATCGAAGGCGGTCTTGGCGAAGATATAGCCGATCCTGGCCATCAGTGTCCGGTTCATCGCGGCGCGCAGGTAGCCGGCGATCTGCCTGACCGTGCCTTCCGCCGTCTTGAGCGCGATATTGCCGGCAAATCCTTCGGTAACGACGACGTCGACACTGCCCTTGCCGATGTCGTCACCCTCGACAAAGCCATGGTAGTTCATCGAGGCCATGTTGGCCTCGCGCAGCATACGGCCTGCTTCCTTGACCTCCTCCTGACCCTTGATCTCCTCGACGCCGACATTGAGCAGGCCGACGCTCGGCCGTTCGATGCCGAAAACCGAGCGCGCCATGCCGGTACCCAGAATGGCAAAATCAACCAGTTGATGCGCATCCGCACCGATGGTTGCGCCGACGTCCAGCACCACGCTTTCGCCGCGCAATGTCGGCCAGAGCGCCGCAATCGCCGGGCGGTCGATGGTCGCCATGGTGCGAAGGCAGAATCTGGACATCGCCATCAGTGCGCCGGTATTGCCAGCCGAGATGCAGGCGTCCGCCGTGCCTGCCTTGACCGCTTCGACGGCTTTCCACATCGATGACTTCCAGCGGCCATGGCGCAGTGCCTGGCTCGGCTTGTCGTCCATCCGGACTGCGATCTCGCAGTGGATGAACTCGCTCACCTCCGCTAGCTTGGGGAATTTGGCGAGTTCAGGCCTTACCGCTTCTTCGCGCCCATAGATGACGAAGCGTATGTCCGGACGACGGGTGGCGACAGTCATGAGCGCCGGGATGACCACGCTTGGCCCGTGATCGCCGCCCATGGCATCGATGGAAATCCTGATCACGCGGTGTTCATCTCACGGTTGCTTGGCCAGCGGGCTTGCCAAGGTACGGGGCTCGCGAAGGTTCGGCGAAAATAACGGTTTTGGGCTGCCGCACAACCAACTTTTCTCAAATTGGGTCAGCCATCAGGATTTTCCCAGCAGTGATCTGAGCTTTTGCTGGAATTCATTCTCCACAGGCTCGGCATCGCCGGCGGCCTCCAGCGACACACCCGGCTTGCGCGGATAGGGATCGATCGCCAAGCCAAAGAACTGTTCGGCAAGCGCCCCGACGTCGATCGCGTCGCCGGAAAAGGTTTCCGGGCTGTCCGGCCCTTCGGCGTCGAGCAGGATCTCACCGCCACCGTCGAAACCTTGCCGCCCGAGCTTGGATTGTTCCGGCAGGAACAGCGCCTCGACCGGCTCGTCGATATGCGCCTCGACCGGGTCGAGAGTGACGATGCAGGCCTGCGTTATATCGGCCTCGACATGGCCGCTGACTTTCACCCCATTGCGCTTCCACGGCTCGATCAGAAGTTCGGCGCGATAGTTCTCGACCGAAAGCAGCTCATGCTCGACGGCCAGTATGGCGCGCTGCCCGGCGTCGGCATCGATCACCACCGGCAGCCCTTTTTGCGGCATCCGGGCGACATTTGCCAGGAATGACACTGGGCTGTGGGTATCAGGATGTTTCATCTTCGCCTCCACTTCGCCGCCTTCATTCGGCCTGCCTTCGCTCAGAGTTGGCCACTGGAAATGCCACCGTGCCGGAAACGATCGATTCGGTCGGCTGTTGCGTGAGTTGCCTTGATGCATCGGCGGCATAGAGTGCCAGTTGCGACGCTTGCGGCCAGGCGCCGGCATCCGGCCTGACATTGCGGGAAAGGGCGGCGGCAAGCGCATCATGGTCATTTCGTTTCAGCGCATCGTCATAGGCGGCGGTACGGCCATAGAACATCTTCGCCAGTTTCCGCATTCGCTTCGGCACGCCGACGTCGCCAATGCCCAATTCCCGCAACGAATGTTCGACATCCATGAAGAACTCGTCGATCAGCACCTGCGCAACCTCTGCCGCAGCACCGCCCTCGCCGCGCAACCGGTGCTGGAACAGGAACATGTGCAACGACAGCATCTCGAAGCGGCCGAGCGGCGTGTCCGGCACGTTCCAGGCGGAATAAAACACCGGTTGCCGCGCCGCCGCCACGATTTGTGCGTAAAGCGCCTCGGTGATGGCGCGGTTGGCGTGACGTTCGCGGCCAAAGAGGCGCTGGAACATTTGAGGGTGGTCTCCCGGGACCGTTTGTTGAAGTGGCCTTGTTGCATCGGCAAGCAAGCTGGTTTACCGGTTTTGCGGCCCAGCGCAAGTTGCGGCCAGCTTATGGAGTTGTAGTTGCGCGCGCTGAAATTCAAGTCGACTTTCCTGCCTAGGCCCGCCGGTGCGGTTTCGCTGCTGGTGATCGCTGCGGCGCTTTCCGCCTGCAATTCGTCCAAGATGATCGGCGATCTCAATCCGAGCGAGACGCTGACGCAGGGCTACGTCATCGACCAGCAGGCGATCGACCTGGTGCCGGTCGGCTCGAGCCGCGAACAGGTGCTGCTGGCGCTCGGCACTCCCTCGACGAAGGCGACCTTCGACAACGAGGCCTTTTATTACATTTCGCAGACGCGCAAGCGCTATGTCGCCTTCGACAAGCCGCGGCTAGTCGACCAGCATGTGCTGGCGGTCTATTTTGGCGATGACGGGCGCGTCACCCAGATCGCCAATTACGGCCTGAAGGACGGCAAGGTGTTCGACTTCATCTCGCGCACCACGCCGACCGGCGGCAAGGACCAGAACTTCCTCAGCCAGATCATCAGTGGCGCCAGCAAGCTGACGCCTGGTGTTCCGGGCGCCAGCGGCGGCAGTACGCTCGGCGGCACCTGATCCACTCGACGGTGTCGGCTTCTTTTCTTTTCGCTTCCCTGTAAGCGGCGGCACATCTCAGGCAATGAAAACCCGCGGGAGCGATCCCGCGGGTTTTTGTCTTGAGCCGTGGCGACCGAGCTTAGCCTTGCGCGAGCACGGCCAATAGCAGCAGCGCGACGATGTTCGTGATCTTGATCGCCGGGTTGACCGCCGGCCCAGCAGTATCCTTATAGGGATCGCCGACCGTGTCGCCGGTCACAGAGGCCTTGTGTGCTTCGGAGCCCTTGAGGTGCTTGAGGCCGTCCTTGTCGACGAAACCATCTTCGAACGACTTCTTGGCGTTGTCCCAGGCACCGCCGCCGGAGGTCATCGAGATGGCAACGAAAAGGCCGTTGACGATGACGCCGAGCAGCGAGGCGCCGAGCGCGGCAAAGGCGGATGCCTTCGAACCGGAGATCAGGAGGACACCGAAATAGACCACCAGCGGCGCCAGCACCGGCAGCAGTGATGGAACGATCATCTCCCGGATCGCTGCCTTGGTCAGAAGGTCGACGGCGCGCGCATAGTTCGGCTTCGAGGTGCCGGCCATGATGCCCGGATCCTCGCGGAACTGCTTGCGCACCTCCTCGACGATAGCACCGGCGGCGCGGCCGACGGCGGTCATGGCGATGCCGCCGAACAGATACGGGATCAGGCCGCCGAAGATCAGGCCGGCGACGACATAAGGATTGGAGAGGTCGAAGGAGACGTCGCCCATGCCCTGGAAGTAGGGGTATTTGTCGCTATTGGCGGCAAAGAACTTCAGGTCGTTAGAGTAGGCCGCAAACAGCACCAGCGCCCCGAGGCCGGCCGACCCGATGGCGTAGCCCTTGGTTACCGCTTTGGTGGTGTTGCCGACAGCGTCGAGCGCGTCGGTGGACTGGCGCACTTCCTTGGGCAGGCCGGCCATTTCGGCAATGCCGCCGGCATTGTCGGTGACTGGGCCGAAGGCATCGAGCGCGACGATCATGCCGGCGAGGCCAAGCATCGTCGTCACCGCGATCGCCGTGCCGTAGAGGCCGGCGAGCTGGTACGTCGAGATGATGCCGCCGACGATGACGATCGCCGGCAACGCCGTCGCTTCGAGCGAGACCGCCAGGCCCTGGATGACGTTGGTGCCGTGACCGGTGACCGAGGCCTGGGCGATGGAGTTCACCGGACGCTTGTTGGTGCCGGTATAATATTCGGTGATCACCACGATGAGGCCTGTCACCACAAGGCCGACCAGGCCGCAGATGAACAGGTTCGTGCCGGTGATGGCCATGCCGGCGACGGTGCCGATCTCACCCCAGCCGATGCATGCCGAAGTGGCGACGGCAAGGCCGACAATTGACAGCAGGCCGGTGACGATCAGGCCCTTGTAGAGAGCGCCCATGATCGAGCCGCTGGAACCGAGCTTGACGAAGAAGGTGCCGGCGATCGAGGTGAGAATGCAGGCGCCGCAGATGGCCAGCGGATAGAGCATGGTCGCGCCGAGAACGGCGGTGCCACCGAAAAAGATGGCGGCAAGGACCATGGTGGCGACCACGGTCACCGCATAGGTCTCGAACAGATCGGCGGCCATGCCGGCGCAATCGCCGACATTGTCGCCGACATTGTCGGCGATGGTGGCCGGATTGCGTGGATCGTCTTCGGGAATGCCGGCTTCAACCTTGCCGACGAGATCGCCGCCGACGTCGGCGCCCTTGGTGAAGATGCCGCCGCCGAGACGAGCGAAGATCGAAATCAGCGAGGCGCCGAAGCCAAGCGAAACCAACGAGTCGATGACGACACGGTCATCGGGCTGAAGGCCCATGAACTGGGTGAGGATCAGGTAATAGATCGATACGCCAAGCAGGGCCAGGCCAGCAACCAGCATGCCAGTGATGGCGCCCGACTTGAAGGCGATCTCGAGGCCGGCAGCGAGGCTGTTGGACGCCGCCTGCGCGGTGCGCACATTGGCGCGCACCGAGACGTGCATACCGATGAAGCCAGCGGCGCCCGATAGAACGGCGCCGATCAGGAAGCCGATGGCGGCGGTGATCGAAAGCAGCCACCAGGCGAGCAGCAGGACCACGACGCCGACGATGGCGATGGTGGTGTACTGGCGCGCCAGATAGGCTTGCGCGCCTTCGCGGATGGCCGCGGAAATTTCCTGCATGCGTGCATTGCCCTGATCGGCCGCGAGGACCGAACGTGTCGCCCAGATGGCGTAAAGGACTGAAAGCAGACCGCAGGCGATGACAGCTGAAAGTATGGTCATTGCCGAATTTTCCTCGATTGGTGGCCCAAAAGAACCACTCCCCGGGCCGTTGAGACAGGGGACGAATTTTCCGCAACCGGAATCCGTCCCTTCGCAGCGGCTTATGCGAAACAGGGCTCGGAACGTCAAGATATTGTTCGGTTTTTGTCCGGTTTTCGCTCAAAAGATCCCGGGTTTCATCCAAAAGGCTGGACGGCAGCGCGCCTGTCGACACTGCCATCCGATTAGATCGATTGAAATCGGCGAACGGCCGTCAAACTTTGCGCGGGTCGCCGTCCGGCTGGACGACGAAGATCAGCACCACCAGCATTGTCATGTAGAATTTGAACGCCGCCTCCTGACCATTCCATGTCGAAGACTGCCACATGGCAAACCACTCGCCGCCAACGACCATGAAGCCGAAATACCAAACGAGGAAACCCATGGTGGCGGCTATGATGGCGAACTTCTTGGCATCGTTGAATGCCTGTCCGCTGGCGTTGCGCGCTTGCCAGAGTCGCCAGGCGGCGACTAGGTAGAGCAGGCAGGTCAGCGCCTCGCCAATGATGATCAGCCAGTAGCCCGCCGTCCACAGCGACGGGTTGGTGATCGAGCGGTACATCAGGGCGTTGCCGGGAAAGGTCGTGTCCATGCTCAGCACATGCTGGACAAAGGCGAAGTTTGAGCCGTAATCGGTGATGTTGCCGAAGGCGACAAGGAAGGCGAAAGCCGCCAGACACAAACACATGACGATCTTGGAGAAACGCGCGGTCATGGCAAGAACTCCTGCTGAAAGATTGGGGCATCGCACTCATCAATCGCCGAGTCCCGAAGATCGCGCAACGGGGGGACCAGTGATCATAGTGCTCACGACTGTCGCGAGACATTATGCCGGGAAGCAAGACATTGCCGCGATTCTCGAAACCCTCGATCTCGACAGCTATTGCGCGGTGGGCGACTTAGTCTCTGTGGTTAGAGCCGGCACACAGCACGATTTCGCAATCATCCGCCGCCGCTGGATCGCCAGCGAGACGGGCACCACGCTCGAACTGACGCTCGATCATCCGGCGCGTTCGAGTGGCCGTTGAAAGAAGCGAACTTTGCCCCGAGGGGCTACTCCACCTCGCGCCCCATGCGCCGGCCCGTGTAGCGCTCGATCGCCGACAGCCCGTCATAGATCAGCACGGCAAGGGCGGCGACGATCAGGCCGCCCTGCAGGATGAAGGCGAGGTTGTTCGACAGCAGGCCGGCGATGATCACCTCGCCCAATGTCCTCGCCGCCACTGTCGAGCCGATGGTCGCGGTGGCGAGGCTGATCACCACCGACAGCCGGATACCGCCGAGGATGATCGGCGCGCTGAGCGGCAGTTCGACCTTGACCAGCCTTTGCCAGCCGGTCATGCCGGCGCCACGCGCCGCCTCGACGACATTGGCCGGCAGCGTCGTCAGGCCGGTCAGCGCGTTCTCGAAGATCGGCAGCAGGCCATAGAGAAACAACGCAATCAGCGTCGGCTTTTCGCCGAAGCCGACGGCCGGCACGGCAAGCGCCAGCACCGCCACCGGCGGAAAGGTCTGGCCGATATTGACCAGGCTGCGCGACAGCGGCAGGAATTCGGCGCCGGCTGGCCTGGTGACCAGAATGGCGAGCGCGACCGCAACGATCGTCGCGGCAACCGTTGCGATCAGGACGGTCCGCAGATGCAGCAGCGTCAACGTCAAAAGGCTGCCCTGATTGTAGATTACCGGCGCGTTGTTCTCTGTCAGCGGCTTCAGCAGCGGTTCGAACCAGCCGGGATTGGTGACGAAGGCAATAAGCAGCACCACCAGGGCAAGCCTGAGCAGTGATGGAAGCCAGGCTTTCATGCCGGCCTCGCCGCGCGTTTAACCAGTCCATCCACAGTGACGCGGCCAAGCGATTTGCCATCAGTATCTTTCACCGGCAGTGCCGGGCGGCCCGACCACAGGAGTTCGGCCAACGCGTCGCGTTGGCTGGCATCACCGGGGATCGCCTCGCCTTCGGCCGTGCCTTTTTCCACCGCGTCGCGCACCCGGCCAAGCGATAACAGCCGGAACGGTTTTTCGCTGGCGCCAACCAGGGTCTCGACAAACGCGCTGGCCGGTTTCGCCAGTATCTCGGCCGGCGCGGCATATTGCACTACTTTGCCGCCGTCCATCACCGCGATCTTGTCGCCCATGTGAACGGCCTCTTCCATGTCATGGGTGACTAGGATGATGGTGGTGCCGAAGCGCTTCTGGATCGCCAGCAGATCCTCCTGCGCCTTGTTGCGGATGATTGGATCGAGCGCGCCGAACGGCTCATCCATCAACAGCACGTTGGGTTCCGCGGCAAGCGCCCGGGCGACGCCGACGCGCTGCTGCTGGCCGCCGGAAAGCTCATGCGGATAGCGTGGCCCGTAGGCTTGCGGGTCGAGCTGATATAGCGTCATCAGCTCGTCGACGCGGGCTTTGATGCGGTTGGCGTCCCAGCCGAGCAATACCGGCACAGTGGCGATGTTCTGTGCCACCGTGCGATGCGGAAACAGACCGTGGCCCTGGATGGCATAGCCGATGCTGCGACGCAGCTCATAATCAGGCACCGAGCGGTTGTCGACGCCGTCGAGCTTGATCACGCCCGATGTCGGCTCGACCAGCCGGTTGATCATGCGAAGCAGCGTCGTCTTGCCGGAGCCGGAGGTGCCGACGATGACGGCGATGCTGCGCGGCTCGATTACTATCGACACGTCGTCGACCACTGTCGTCTCGCCGTAGCGCTTGGTGATGCCTTCGATCTCGATCATGCCGTTTAAATCCTGCGCTTGCTGGCGCTCATTTCGATCACTGCATCGAGGATGATGGCGGCGGCGAAGGCCAGCGCCACCGTCGGCACGGCACCGAGCAGCACCAGGTCCATCGCCGTCTGGCCGACTCCCTGGAATACGAATACGCCAAAGCCGCCGCCGCCGATCAGCGCGGCAATGGTGGCGAGGCCGATATTCTGCACCAGCACGATGCGAATGCCGGTGAGGATCACCGGGAAAGCCAGCGGAAACTCGACGCCGAACAGCCGCTGGCGGTCGGTCATGCCCATGCCGCGCGCTGCGTCGTTGGCGGCACGCGGCACACCGGCAAGGCCGACCACGGTGTTGGCCACCACCGGCAGCAGTGAATAGAGGAACAGGGCGACGAAAGCCGGCGCCGTGCCGATGCCGCGAATGCCGAGCGCGGCAGCACCCGGCACATGCGAAGCGACCCAGCCGAGCGGTGCTATCAAGAGGCCGAACAGCGCGATCGAAGGAATGGTCTGAATGATGTTCAGCACGTTGAGCACGCCGGCCCGCAATTTCTCGACGCGGTGGCAGAGGATGCCGAGCGGCAGGCCGATAATCACTGCTGCCGCCAGCGAACCCAGCGCCAGCGTCACGTGCTTGGAGCCTTCCGCCCAAAAACTATCGGCGCGATTGAAATATTCCTTGAGGATCGACAGGCTGTTCCAGCTCCCCGAGACCAGCAGCAGGCCGATCGCCGCTGCGGCGACAACAAGCACGCCGACCCGTGCCTGCGGCGACAGGTTCAGCCTTGTAAGCACGTCGGCGAGCAGAAGCGTGAAGGCGAAGATAAACAGCCAGAAGCCCGAAGCCGGCGAGATACGGGCGAAGGTGTTGCCGGCGGGCGTCAGGAAGCTGCCGGCAACGCCGATCAGCAGCGCCAGCGCCGCAAGTGCAACCACACTGGCGGCGAGGCGCAGAGCAAGCGGCGTTTTCAGCAATGCAATGAGCGCCGCTGCGACAACAATCGCCATCAATAGCGGACCGACCGCCGCAGGCAAAGATTCGAGGATCGAGCGCGCCTCGCCGGGTACGATGCGATTGGCGCGGAACGTGGCGAATGGTGCCGCAAAAGCCGCATAGGCCGATATCGCCGCGATAACCACGCCGAGCTTGTCAAACCGGATGCGCACGCCCTCCCCCATCGGCCGATCCGCGCACCTCGAAAGCGGCGCGCCGGAATCGCCTTACTTGAGGAAGCCGTTCTTTTTCAAAAAGTCTTCGGCGACGCCCTTGACCGGTTCGCCGCCAACCTGGACGCGGCCATTCAACTCCTGCAGCGTGACGAGATCGAGCTTGGCGAAGACCGGCTTCAGCAGCGTCTCGATTTCCGGGTGCTCCTTCAGCACCGCCTCACGGATGATCGGCGCCGGCTGGTAGACCGGCTGCACACCCTTGTCGTCCTCAAGCACGACGAGGCCGGAGGGCGCGATGCCGCCGTCGGTGCCGTAGACCATGGCCGCGTTGGCGCCGTTGGTCTGGTTGGCCGCAGCGGCAATGGTCGCCGCCGTATCGCCGCCCGACAGCGTGATCAACTGGTCCGGCTTCAGCGTAAAGCCATAGGTCTTCTGGAAAGCGGGCAGCGCGGCCGCCGAATTGACGAACTCGGCGGACGCCGCCAGCACCACCTTGCCGCCGCCCGAGACATATTTGCCGAAGTCGGAAAGGGTGACGAGCTTGTTGGTATCGGCGACCTCCTTACCCAGGGCGATCGCCCAGGTGTTGTTAGCCGGTGACGGGGACAGCCAGACGATCTTGTTGGCGTCGTAATCGAGCTTCTTGGCAGTCTCGTAGGCCTTAGCGGCATCCTTCCACACCGGATCGTCGGCCTTCTCGAAGAAGAATGCGGCGTTGCCGGTGTATTCCGGATAGATGTCGATCTCGCCGGCCGTAATTGCCTTGCGTACCACAGGCGTGCCGCCGAGTTGGATGCGGTCGGTGGTCTGGATATTATTGGCGTTCAGCACCAGCTGGATGATGTTGCCGAGCACGCCGCCCTCGGTGTCGATCTTCGACGACACCACCACCTGGGCACTCGCCGAGGCCACCGTGATGCCGAGCGCCAGCACGGTGCCGGCCAGAACCTTGATTGAAAACATCTCACAAATCCCTTGCTGTGAACCGGAATATGGCTGCCGCATATGAGCATGGCTTCGATGCCCCGTCGGGGTACACGGTTTCATAAGAAGGGTGATGGACGCAATAATTTTGTTCGGATTTGGGTGAATCCGCTGTTGTCTCGTCCGACAGCGTGGCGTCAGCTGGCCGCACGCAAGCCCGTCATCTTCAACACGCCCAGTGCCACGAAGCACAGCGCGACGACCGGAAAAATCATCCAGTTCAGCATCTCCCAGCCCCAGGCATTGTAGACCGCGCCCGACATCAGCGAGGCGAAGGCGACGGAGCCGAACAGGACGAAATCGTGGAACCCCTGGACCTTGCCTTTTTCGGATGGCTGGTAGCTGTCAGCCACCATGGCGGTGGCGCCGATGAAGCTGAAGTTCCAGCCGAGGCCGAGCAGGATCAGCGTTGTCCAGAACTGCCACACTGCCAACCCCGACAGCGCGACTATACCGCAGCCAATGAGCAGCACCAGGCCGATGGCCACGATCCGCTCCGCGCCAAAACGATAAATCAGCGACCCCGTGAAGAAGCTCGGCGCGAACATCGCCATCACATGCCAGGAAATGCCGAGCGTGGCGTCGTCGGTCGAAAGGCCGCAGCCGACCATGGCCAGCGGCGCGCCGGTCATGACGAAGCTCATCAGCGCGTAGCTGCCGATGGCGCAAAACAGCGCCGCGACGAAGCGCGGCCTGGTGACGATTTCTAAGAGCGGCCGGGCGTCGCTGTCGGCGATTTCCACCTTCTCGGTGGCCTTGGCTGGGATGCGCAATAAAGAGAGGATGGCGGCGCCAACCGCCGCCAGCACCAGGATGGACGCAAACGAGCCGGCAAACTTCACCGGCGAGAACAGGTCGCCGGTGAAAATGACGATCTGCGGCCCAAGTATGGCGGTGACGATGCCGCCGGCCAGCACGAAGGAGATGGCGCGCGCCTTGAATTCAGGCGGAGCATTGTCGGCGGCGGCAAAGCGGAATTGCTGGACAAAGGCACCGCCGATCCCGATCACGGCAAGGCCGAAAGCGAACAGCCAGAAGCTGGCATGAAACAGCGCCAACGTAGCGACCAGCCCGCCAAGCGCTGTGACCGCAGTGCCGGTCATGAAGCCGTCGCGCTGGCCGAGCCGGCGGATGATCGCCGCGGCCGGCAGGGAACCGAGCGCCACGCCGACATTGAAGCCGGTGATCGGCGCGGTTGCCAGCGACTTGTCGGCTTCGAGGAGGTACTGCCCGGCCAGTCCGCCCATGGAAATGGCGATGGGTGCCGCCGAACCGATGATCGCCTGCGAGGCTGCGAGGATGAAAGCGGTGCGACGCGCTTCCTTGCCGGCCTCAACGACGCCGATAGCAGTCATGAGGCGTCCTTGCCGCGGCCCTCGCCACGCACGCGGCGCGACACGCGATCAAGCACCGCATTGACCAGTTTCGGCTCGTCTTCTTCGTAAAATGCCTTGGCGATGTCGACATATTCGGAGACGATGACCGCCACCGGCACGTCCTCGCGTTTCATCAATTCGTAGACGCCGGCACGCAATATGGCGCGCAACGTCGAATCGAGCCTCGACAGCGGCCAGTCCTCGGTCAGCGCCTGGCGGATAATCGGATCGATGGTCTTCTGGTGCTCGACAACGCCGGCAAGAATGGCGCGAAACCATTGCGCATCGGCCTCGCGATAGAGCGCGCCGTCGACTTCCTTGCCGAGCCTGAACGCCTCGTATTCGGCGGTGATCTCAAACACGCCGCTGCCGGCGACATCCATCTGGTAGAGCGCCTGCACAGCCGCCAGGCGGGCAGCACCGCGCTTGTTGGCATGGCGAACCGCAGGCTGGCCGGGCGAAGCGGGTTCGCTCACGTTCGCTCTCCCAGTTGTTCCTTTAGGGCGATCATGGTCAGCGCCGCACGCGCCGCAAAGCCGCCCTTGTCGCCTTCGGAGCGCCTGGCCCGTGTCCAGGCCTGTTCGTCGTTTTCGGTGGTCAGGATGCCATTGCCGATGCAGACTGAATCCTGCACGGACAGGTCCATCAGGGCACGGCTGGATTCATTGGCGACGATATCGAAATGATAGGTGTCGCCGCGGACCACCGTGCCGAGGGCGACGAAACCGTCATAGCTCGTCCCGCCTTCGGAAGCACCGTCGAGCGCGAAGGAAATCACCGCCGGGATTTCGAGCGAGCCCGGAACGGTGACGACATCGTATGTCGCGCCCGCTTCGTCGAGCGCGCTGGTCGCGCCTTCGAGCAACGCGTCCGCAAGGTCGTCGTGAAAGCGCGCCTCGATGACAAGAAGGTGGGCCTTCTTCTTCGGACGGATGAACGCTTTGCCGTGTTGGGATGTGCCAGCCATAGATGTCTCCGGGGATCGCCGGTGACTTAGGCCGAAGCCGGTTTGATCGCAAGCGGAAGATTGCTGAAGGAACGTTCAAGGCCAACCCGGTGGCGGCCGCATCAGGGAATGGACTTTATGGGCGATCGCCTCAAAGTCCCTCTTTGGCCGCCTCCACCAGTCGCGCCGCGTAGCGGGCCATGGTGTCGATCTCGAGGTTGACGCGGTCGCCGACCTGGCGTTCGCCCCAGGTGGTGACCGTCAGCGAGTGGTGGATCAATAGCACGTCGAAGCGGGTGCCTTCGACCTTGTTGACGGTGAGCGAAGTGCCGTCGAGCGCGACGGAACCCTTGGGGGCGATGAATTTGGCAAGCTCGCGCGGTGCTTCCAGAGTAAAGCGAACGGCGTCACCCTCTTCCTTGCGGGCCACGATCTCGGCCATTCCGTCGACATGGCCTGACACGATATGGCCGCCAAGCTCGTCGCCGATCTTCAGCGCCCGCTCCAGGTTGATGCGCGTGCCGGATTTCCAGCCCATCGCGGTCGTCAGCCTGAGTGCTTCTTCCCAGGCCTCGACTTCGAACCAGCTTGCGTTCGCGCCGTCTTCCGGCAATCCCGTTACCGTCAGGCAGACGCCGCCGCACGAAATTGAAGCGCCAATGGCAATGGTCTGCGGATCGTAGGCGGTGTCGATGCGCAAACCGACGCCTTCCCTGAGCGGCTTCACGGCGGCGACGGTGCCGACATCGGTGACGATTCCAGTGAACATTACTTTGGCCCAGTGAACATCAGTTCGGTCCTAAATGTCTCTTGTCCATTCGGCGTATGTGTCTTCGCCGAAACGCATGTCGCGCAATTTGCGAAATCCCGGCGGGATATGGTTGGCATCTATCGGCGATGCAATGCCGTCCCCGCCGATCGCATCCGGCCCCTGAAACAGCACGATGCGATCGACGAGTTGTTCGTCGAGGAACGCCTTGGCCACCTTGGCGCCGCCCTCGACCAGCACGCTCGCCATGCCCAGCGCCGCCAGATCCTCGAGCAGTTCCGGCAGCGCAATATCGCCTTCATACGTCTCAGTGCCGATGAAGCGCACTCCGGTGCGTTCGAGCGCGGCCCGCCGACGTGGATCGGCCTCGGCA
This sequence comes from Mesorhizobium sp. M0894, assembly GCF_040319725.1. Taxonomy (NCBI): domain Bacteria; kingdom Pseudomonadati; phylum Pseudomonadota; class Alphaproteobacteria; order Hyphomicrobiales; family Phyllobacteriaceae; genus Mesorhizobium; species Mesorhizobium sp. M0894. The sequence goes on from NZ_JAMYOG010000009.1 coordinate 91,365, forward strand.
CACGCGGCGACATAGAGCGGGACCCGGTCGACGCCGGAAACCAGCTTCGAGGTCTCCGGCAGCCTGATCTGGCGGTCGAGCACGATGCGCGCCGGCGAACGGTTCTCAAGTCCCGGCAGCCGCACCGTCAGCGCCGGATCGTCCTCCAGCGCGGTGCCGATGCCGATCAATATGCCGTCCGCTTCGGCGCGCATCAGATAGACTTCGCGCCGCGCGATATCGCCGGTAATGGAGACCTGCCCCTCGCCTTTCACGCCGATCTTATTGTCGCTCGAAAGCGCAAGCTTCAGAATCACTTCCGGGCGTTTTTTCAGAGATCGAATCAAATAGCCGGCCATCTGCTCCGCGGCCTTGGCCGCCAGCACTTTTCCCATCACCTCGACGCCCGCGGCACGCAAGATGGCGTAGCCCTTGCCGGAAACACGCGGGTCCGGATCGCTGGCAGCGCCAACCACCCGCGCCACGCCGGCGCTGACCAGCGCATTGGCGCAAGGCGGCGTGCGGCCGTGATGGGCGCAAGGCTCCAGCGTTACATAGGCGGTGGCGCCTTGCGCCAGCTCACCGGCCTCGGCCAGCGCCTCGGTTTCGGCATGCGGCCGGCCGCCGACGGCCGTGACGCCGCTGCCGACGATCATTGGCCCGTCGCCGTCATCGCGTACGATGAGCGTGCCGACGGAAGGATTGGTCGACGTCCGGCCGGCATTTTTGCGCGACAGCCTGAGGGCTGCCGCCATATAGCGGCGATCGAGGACCTCTTGCTTCGCCGTGCTGCGCTCGGACCCTGCCATGCTCAGCCGGCGTCCTCTTCGCTCTTCAGCTCTCCGCCCCTGGGCTCGTCACTTTTGAGCTCGTCGCCTTTGAGCTCGCCCAACACGTCGTGGAAATCCTTGGCCTCGCGGAAATTGCGGTAGACGGAGGCAAAGCGCACATAGGCGACATCGTCGAGCGACTTAAGCGCCTCCATGACCAGCCGGCCGACTTCGCCGGAGGCGACCTCGGTCTCGCCCGAGCTTTCCAGCTGGCGCACTATGCCGGTCACCGCGCGGTCGATGCGCTCCGGGTCGACGTTACGCTTGCGTACCGCAATCTCGACCGAGCGCAGCAGCTTGTCGCGGTCGAACGGCACCTTGCGTCCCGACTTCTTCACCACGACGAGATCGCGCAATTGGACGCGCTCGAAAGTGGTGAAGCGGCCGCCGCAATCCGGGCAGACGCGCCGCCTGCGGATCGCCGCGCCGTCTTCGGCGGGGCGCGAATCCTTCACCTGCGTATCTTCGGACTGGCAGTAGGGACAGCGCATGGAGAGCCTTCGGTTCGCGATTCTCGTGGAGCGAAAGGCTTAGAGGTTTTTGCCACGATGGCAAAGTATGGCCGATGACCGATCGCGTCTCAGAGATAGCGAGGCACGAGGAAAATTGCGAGAGCGGCAATCAGTTGGACGGCAATCCGCCAATCAGGGAGCGACGTCGCCGGTCGGGAAGCCGCAGGACGTGCCGAGATAGCGATAGGCCTTGGTGAAGCCGTCCATCGATATGGTCGCGACCGGCTTGTCGGCGAAGCTGACATCGAGGGCGCTGGTACGGCGCATGGCACGCAGTATGGCGAGGGTTGTCTCGGGCTTGTTGTTCACTATCCACTGGCCGTCGGCGATAAGATGAAAACCAGCCTTGATCTTGTCGTTGACGTCGCGGAACACCGCCGGGATGTTGTCGCCCTTAGGCAAGTCACCGTTTCTCACGGCGATGATGAGGCTCGGATAGCCCTCGGGCGGCAGTACGTCGCCATTCGAGATGGCTAGCGTAAGAGTGCCGCTGGTGCCGTTTGCGTCGAAAAAGACCGTCGAGGCGGCGCAGGTCTTGCGCACATCCTCACCGGTGTTGACCTCGTCCACCGTGGTGGACCACCTGCCGAAGGTCTCTGTCTTGGGTGCTGCCGGGGTCGGCTCGGTCTGTGCCAAGGCGAGGCCGGACAGCTGCAAGATAGCCGATGCCAGCAAGGCACCAAAGCCGGCGAAACGGAAAGTTGGCATCATTGAGCTTCTCCGCAGGTGCCTTGCTGTCGCACCGGGATTGTCCCGCACATGGAGGTCACTAGCGTCGGTCAACCAAGATACGGATAAAGCGGAAAACGATCCGTCAATGCCGCCACCTTGGCCTTCACGGCTGCCTCGACGGCCGCATTGCCCTCATCGGAATTGGCGACCTTCAGTCCATCCAGCACTTCGGTGATCAGCTTGCCGATCTCACGGAACTCGGCCTGGCCGAAGCCGCGTGTGGTGCCGGCCGGCGTGCCGAGCCGAACGCCCGAGGTGACGAAAGGCTTTTCCGGATCGAAGGGGATGCCGTTCTTGTTGCAGGTGATGTTGGCGCGGCCAAGGGCAGCTTCGGCGCGCTTGCCGGTGGCGTTCTTGGGACGCAGATCGACCAGCATCAGATGATTGTCGGTGCCGCCGGAGACAATGTCGAGACCGGTTTCCTGCAGGCTGGAGGCCAGCGCCTTGGCATTGGCAACGACGCTCTCCGCGTAGATCTTGAAGCTCGGCTTCAGCGCTTCGCCCAGAGCCACCGCCTTGGCGGCGATGACATGCATCAGCGGTCCGCCCTGCAGGCCGGGGAAGACGGCCGAGTTCATCTTCTTGGCAATGTCCTCGTCATTGCAAAGGATCATGCCGCCGCGCGGGCCGCGCAGCGATTTGTGCGTCGTGGTGGTGACCACGTGGGCGTGCGGCAGCGGCGACGGATGCATGCCGCCGGCGACCAGGCCGGCGATGTGGGCCATGTCGACCATCAGATAGGCACCGATTGAGTCGGCGATCTCGCGAAAACGCTCCCAGTCCCAGACGCGTGAATAGGCGGTGCCGCCGGCCAGGATCAATTTCGGCTTGGTCTCATGGGCGGTCTTCTCGATCGCATCCATGTCGAGCAGATGATCTTCCCTGCGCACGCCATAGGAGACAACCTTGAACCATTTGCCGCTCATATTGACAGGCGAGCCATGCGTCAGGTGGCCGCCGGAATTGAGGTCGAGGCCCATGAAGGTGTCGCCGGGCTGCAGCAACGCCAGGAACACCGCCTGGTTCATCTGGCTGCCGGAATTCGGCTGGACGTTGGCGAAGTTGCAGCCGAACAGCTTTTTCGCGCGTTCGATGGCCAGTTCCTCGGCGACATCGACGAATTGGCAGCCGCCATAGTAGCGCTTGCCCGGATAGCCCTCGGCATATTTGTTGGTCATGATCGACCCTTGCGCCTCGAGCACGGCGCGCGAGACGATGTTTTCCGAGGCAATCAGCTCGATCTCATGGCGCTGGCGGCCGAGTTCGTTGCGGATGGCCCCGAAAATCTCGGGGTCGGCATCGGCAAGCGTGGTTTCGAAAAAGGATTCGAATTTGTTCGACACTGCCGCTGCTGTTGCCATGGGCTGAAATCCTCAAGGTTCGGGGTCTGTCGCGCCATTAACACAGTTGCTTTCGGCCCGCCACGTTTGCTGCGCGAAATTTGCTGGCCGGATTGCGCCAGAGAGACTGGCGGCCTCTATTTCCTTGCCTGCCGACCCTTCAGCAGGGCCTCGGTGAGCGTGATCTCGGTGAACAGCGCCGCGTGGTTTGCATATGGTCCGTGGCGAACCGATTTTCGGAATCATGCGCAAAGCTCAGAGCGCGACGGCGACAACAAAAAAGGCCGCCCCTTCCGGCGGCCTTTTGCAAATGAACTCAGCTGCTTAGAGCGCGGATGTGATCTGCAGCTCGTTGGCCCCGTCGAGGCCGTAAATGTCGTCGCGGAACTGCACCACGCCCGGCCCCGTCGACCAGGCCGAGATGTAGAGGAAATAGACCGCCACCGGATTGGTGACCTGCACCGGGACGTTCTCGCCGCTCTTGATCGCCGCCTCGAAGTGCTGGCGATTCCAGCCCGGCGTATCGCGCAGAATCCAGGTGACGAGGTCGCGCACGTTCTGGACGCGCACGCAGCCCGAGGAATCGAAGCGCATCATCTTGCCAAACAGGCTCTGCTGCGGCGTGTCGTGCATGTAGACGCCGTCCGGGCTGGGGAAATTGATCTTGACCGAGGCCATGGCGTTGCCAGCGCCCGGATCCTGGCGGAAGCGGTACTTCTCGGCGTCGTCGGTCGACCAGTCGACGGTCAGCGGATCAACCTCGCTGCCATCCGGCGCGAACAGACGGATGTGGCTGTCCTTGAGATAGTTGGGGTCCTTCCGCATCAGCGGAATGATGTCCTTGCGCACGATCGAGACCGGCGCGTTCCAGTAGGGATTGACGATGATCTCGTTGATCTTGGAATTGACGATCGGCGTCTGCCGGTCGATTTTGCCGACGATTGCGGTATGGCGCAGCACGACGCGATCGTTCTCAACGGCTTCGATCTGGGCGCCCGGGATGTCGACCAGCACGTAACGGTTGCCCAGCGTGCCGGCGCGCTCGCGCAGCCGCTGCAGATTGGTCTGCAACTGGCCGAGCCGAATTGGCGCCGAAACATTCATCGCGGCATAAGAATATTGGCCCAGCGTCCCGTCGGCAGGCAGGCCATGGCGCGCCTGGAAGCGCTTGACCGCGGAGTCGACGTAGGAATCGAAGGCTGTCGAAATGCCGGCGCTCTGCGCCAGATCGCCCGCAATCATCAGACGCTTGCGCAGCGGGACCACGTCGGGATCGTCGACGCCGAGCTGCAATTTCTTGGTGTCGGGAACCGGCTCCCAGCCGCCCTGGGCGACAATGTTCTGGTATTGCGCGACCGCCTGCTCGGTAAACGAAACGGTCTGCAGGCTGAAGATCGGCAGCGTCGAGGCCACCTTGCCGCCCTGGCTGGGGCGGGCGTCGAACTGGTCGTCCCAATTGCCGCGGGCCGAGGATTTCAGGATATCTCCGATCACATCCTGCGCACTGGCACGGCCGGCGACCATAGCGGCTGCGAGCGCGGAGGCTCCTGAAAGGAAGAAACGGCGGCTGGTTCTCATGGACGGTCCAGACATTCTTGCTACAACTCAACCTACCGGGCGGTCTCGCCCGCACTCTAGAGTTGGCTTCTTAACAATTAGCCAACCATGGCCCGCATCACTTCGGTGTAAAAACACATGGGAAGTGATTTGAGCACAGGACAAATGCACGGCTTTGGCCCCAGCATCACCCGCATCTTCGGTTCCACTGGAATATGGCGGCAACGTGGCTGTTGCTCGAATTTGGATCGGCCGGCCTGACGAAACGGAAAGACCGGTGCTTTTCGGCACCGGCCTTTGGTCCGCTCCGCGGCAGCGCTCCCGTGGTCCAGCTTCGGATTTTTATGCGGCGGGTGCGACTACATCCGGTAAGCGATGGTATCGTTCCAGAACCGGTCCAGCCGCTGGAGGGCGCGATTCATCTGCTTGAACTCTTCGGTGTTGATGCCGCCGACCTGCTCGATCGAGCCGACATGGCGCTCATATAGGCCGGCGACGACCTCCGCCACCTCATTGCCCTTCGGCGTCAGCGAAACCCGCACCGAACGGCGGTCGATGCGCGAGCGCTGGTGGTTGATGAAGCCGAGATCGACCAGCTTCTTCAGATTGTAGGAGACATTCGAGCCGAGATAATAGCCGCGCGAGCGCAGCTCGCCGGCCGTCAACTCCGAATTGCCGATGTTGAACAGGAGCAGCGCCTGGATGGCGTTGATATCGGAGCGGCCGTTGCGGTCGAATTCGTCCTTGATCACGTCAAGCAGACGGCGGTGTAGCCGCTCGACCAGCTGCAGCGATTCCATGTACAGCGAACGGATCGCCTCGCGGCGGTCATCGGATACGTTGGCGGTCTTCGCCGCCGGACGCGAATTGATCATTGTCTTTGCCTCTCGTTTGTCGCCCGGTGATTTTTTGTTCTTCACCTTGATCGCGACACTATCGAATACTCATAAAATTCGACTTAAACGCCAAGGCTAACAAGAGCTTACCGGTAAGGGGTTTCGAAAGAGGCTTAACGGACGGTCACCCGAGCAAGGATAATTAACCTAAAGATTTAGCCACCGGTCCTGGCCGGAATTGCTATCGCCGGGCCTGCCGCTTCTGGATCCAGATCACCACGCGGAACACGATGTAGAGCAGCGCCACCGCAAGGTGCGAGGCGACGATCAGCAGCCGGTGGCCGAACAGCTCTGGGAAGCCGGCATACATGACCGTCTCGGTCACCGCGCAGATGAACCAGATCACCGGCCCCCAGGACGCCAGCATCCACAGGCCGGCGGCGGCGAATGGAAAAAACACCGCCAGCACCACCGCCGCCACCTGCCAGTGCACCGGCATCAGGTCGAAGCGCCATAAGGGGCCGGGGTAAAAGCCGATCAGCCGAATCCAGTACAAGATGCCGAACAGCAGGCAGTAGCCGGCGATGACGCGCTGGAACCAGGCGAAGATGACCTCGACCGTCGAGGGCTGCAGCACCACGCGTCTCGAGGCGGCCTCGCTCACAACTTCAGTTCCCGTTCGCCGAGCGGTGCGAAATAGGCATCGACGTCGACGGCGCTGACCTTATCGATGCCTGTCGGCCGCCATTGCGGCGTCGAGCCCTTGTCGATGATGGCAGCACGGATGCCTTCATAGAAGTCGTGCCCGGCAAGCATGCGGTTGAGGATACGGAACTCCATTTTCATGCACTCGTCCATCGACAACGTCTGCCCGGCTCTGATCTGGCGCCAGGCGACATGCAGGCTGGTCGGCGACCGGGTGCGGATGGTGGCCAGCGTCTTTGCCGCGAACTCGTCGGCAGTGGCTGCCCGCTCCAGGCTGGCGACGATATCGGCCAGCGACGGCTGCGCGAAATGCCTGGCGATGACTTCGAGCGTCGGCCTGTCGGTCTCGCGTTTGGCCGGGACGAAGCAGCCGCGCAGCACCGATTCCGGGTCGCCGCTTGCCGCCAGCCGGTCGAGAAAGCCAGCTTGATCCTCCGCCCTGATCGTATGCGTGGCCAGGCCCGACCACAAAGCATCGCCATGGCGGATGCGGTTGCCGGTCAGCGCCAGATACATGCCGAAGCTGCCGCCGAGATCCGGCAACAGATGGCTGGCGCCGACATCCGGGAAAAAGCCAATGCCGACCTCGGGCATGGCGAACTGGGCGTTCTCGGTCAGCACCCGCTGCGAGCCATGGAAGGAGATGCCGACGCCGCCGCCCATGACGATGCCGTCGATCAGCGCGACATAGGGTTTTTTGAAACGGGCGATACGGGCGTTCAGCCGGTATTCGTCGGCGAAGAAATCGACCGGAGGCTTTCCTGCCCGGCCGGCCTCGTAGATATGAAGGATGTCGCCGCCTGCCGAAAACGCCCTGCCCTCGGCCTTGACGACAACGACGTCAACGCCGTCGTCACGCTCCCAGCTGCGCAGCGCCTTGTCCAGCGCTTTGACCATGCGGTGGGTCACGGCATTGAGCGCCTGCGGCCGCGTCAGCGTGACGACGCCGGCCCTGCCCAATCTTTCGAAGCGAATCTCGTCGCCTCCGCCAAAATCCATCGCCAGAGAATCCCTCCCCGCGCCCGCCGGGAGGGAAGTGCTAAAGCGTGGCGCATGGCCGCGTCAATGGCGGGCACGCCAGCGCAGCCTCTGGCCCGGACCGGAAGCCGGTGCTAACAATCGACGGCTACAGGCAGTAATGACGAAAAAGTCATGGCAGGCGCGTTGCAACGCGGCACCGACGGGGACGTCGTCTATGATTCGATTTTCGCGCCTTGCACTGGTGGCAATCGGGTTAGTCTGCACCTGCCTGGCTGGCCATCCAGCCTTGGCGACAAGCCTCGCAGAACTCTACCAGTCGCAAACCATCGTCAATGGCCAGGGAGAAGAACATCGTCAGGCCGGCTTCAAGGTCTGCCTCGACAAAGTGCTGGTGCGGGTATCCGGCGACCAGCGCCTGCCGGCGAAACCTCAGATGACAGCACTGCGCGACAAGGCCGGCAGCTTCGTCAGCAGCTTCCGCTATCGCGATCGCATGGAAGGTATCCCCAATCATGATGATCAAGGCACGTACGACCGGCCGCACGATCTCACTTGCCAGTACACGCCGCCGGTGATCGATAAAGTGCTTGCTGAGCTCGGCAGCAAGCCGTGGCTCGGCGAGCGGCCGATCATCTCGGTACTGCTGGCTGTGCAAGATGCACGCCAGCATTTTGTCTTGGCGAGCGACGGAGACGAAAGCCCCTATATGGCAGAGTCCTTTCAATCGGCAGCCGGACCGTTGGCGATGAAGATCGTCATTCCAAGCAAGGCCGCTCTCGTAAAAGCCGGGGCGATTTTCGAACAGGTGCGTGCGCTCTCACCCGAATTGCTGGCGAGAACTGTCGGCAACCAAGAGCTCTTGGCCGGCAGCCTGGTCTGGAGCGACAAGGAGTTGGGCTGGATCGCCGATTGGCGGCTTGCCATGGCCGGCAAGACCTACAAGTGGCAAGTGCGCGGCGTCAACTTCGACGAGGCATTCCGCGTCGCCATGCGGGGTGCTGCGCAGATCCTGTCAGGCAATGGCCAACCAGAATAGCGCCCGACAGGACCGCTGGCACAATCGTGTCGCATTGGTCAGCAGCGGAGGCTCGTGGTAAAAGTCGCCCGATCCGGAGTTTTGGCGATGAACAAATTCACCCCTGCAAAGCCTGCCGGCGCGCGCAGCGTCGACGAGATCACCGGCAGCCGGCGGCTGCGGCGCATGCGCAAGGCCGATTGGTCGCGCCGCCTTGTCCAGGAGAACCGGCTCTCGGTCGACGATCTGATCTGGCCGATCTTTGTCGTCGACGGCAGACAAGTGCGCGAACCGATCGCCGCCATGCCCGGCGTCTTCCGCCTGTCGCTCGACCTCGCCGTCAAGGAGGCTGAGCGCGCGGCTAAGCTTGGCATTCCGGCGATCGCCACTTTCCCCAATGTCGAGCTCGGCCTGCGCGATCAGACCGGTTCGCACATCCTCGATCCGGAAAACATCATCAACCGCGCCACCCGCGCCATCAAGCGCGCGGTGCCGGAGATCGGCATCATCACCGACGCGGCGCTGGACCCGTTCACCTCGCATGGCCATGACGGCATCTTGCGCGACGGCATTATCGTCAATGATGAAACGGTGGAGCAGGTGACGGCAGCAGCCGTCATCCAGGCGGCGGCAGGGGCCGACATCATCGCCCCCTCGGACATGATGGACGGCCGGATCGGTGCCATCCGCGATGCGCTGGACGCCAATGGGTTTCAGGATGTAGCGATCATGTCCTATGCGACCAAGTTCGCATCCGCCTTTTACGGCCCCTACCGCGAGGCGGTCGGCACCGCCGGCCTGCTCAAGGGCGACAAGAAGACCTATTACATCGATCACGCCAATTCCGACGAAGCGGTGCGCGAGGCCGAGCAGGATCTCGCCGAGGGCGCCGACATGCTGATGGTCAAGCCCGGCCTGCCCTATCTCGACATCATCCGCCGGCTGAAGGACGAGTTGCAGATGCCGACCTTCGCCTATCAAGTGTCGGGCGAATATTCGATGATCAAGGCCGCCGCCGCCAATGGCTGGATCGACGGGGAAAAGGCGATGCTTGAATCGCTGCTGGCCTTCAAGCGCGCCGGCTGCGACGGCATCCTGACCTATTTCGCGCCGGAAGTGGCTGAGATGCTGAAGGGGTGATGCGCCTCCGTAGCGCCCACATCGAGTAACGTTCCTTCGTCCAAAGCGCGACATGGCCACCGCAGGCAATCGCTTCAGGTTTGCGCTGCCCCTCATTGCCCTGCCGGGCATTTCTCCCCGTATAGTGACGGGGAGAAAGACGCGTTCGCAAAAGATTTCGCCAATCTCCAGCGTTGCAAAAACATCGCCGAGGTTGCGGCCAGCCCCTTCGCCCCGTCACTATACGGGGAGAAGGTGCCGGCAGGCGGATGAGGGGCGGCGCCAACATTGAGATTGGTCATTCCAACATGATTTGGAAGCGATTGGCCCCGGCGATTCAAAAAACCGCTTGCAAAATGCAATCAGTTAAGCTACCCGATAACTGCTTGCATCTCACAATTGGTTATCAAGGAGGCTCTCATGTCCAAACTTCGCGTCAGCGCTTTCACCTTGTCGATCGACGGCTTCGGCGCCGGTCCCGACCAAGACCTGAAGAACCCGCTGGGTGTTGGCGGGGAAGCCCTGCACGAATGGATGTTCGGCACCCGCACCTTCCGCAAGATGGTTCTCGGCAAGGATGGCGGGACCACGGACACTGACGAGGCGTTCGCCGCGCGCAGCTTCGAGAATGTCGGCGCCTGGATCCTCGGCCGCAACATGTTCGGGCCGATCCGCGGCGAGTGGCCTGACGAGAGCTGGAAAGGCTGGTGGGGAGACAATCCGCCATACCACGTGCCGGTCTTCGTGCTGACGCACCATCAGCGGGATCCCATTGTCATGGAGGGCGGCACGACCTTCTATTTCGTGACCGACGGCATCCACTCAGCGCTGGAGAAGGCGAAAGCAGCGGCTGACGGCAAGGATGTACGGCTGGGCGGTGGCGTTTCTACGATCCGGCAGTATCTCAAAGAAAAGCTCATCGACGAGATGCATCTGGCGATCTCACCTGTCCTGCTCGGCGCAGGCGAGAGCCTTTTTGCCGGCATCGACATGCCCAAGCTCGGCTACCGCTGCAGCGAGCAGGTCGCGACGCCGAAGGCCACGCATGTCATCATCGAGCGCGCCTAGCTTGTTGCAGGGCGCTGCCCACGGAGGCAGCGCCCCTCCTCGCTGCTTTAGTCAGTATTTCTCCGGCACATACAGTTCGCGCGGCAGCACCTGACGTTCGTATTCGGGATTGAAGACGCGCTCCGGTAGTGTGATCTCCTCGTGCGGCACCTCCTCATAGGGCATTTGCTTGAGGAGATGGTCGATGCAATTCAGCCGCGCCCGCTTCTTGTCGTTGCCCTCGACGATGAACCAGGGAGCTTCCGGGATGTTGGTGCGGGCGAAGGTTTCTTCCTTGGCCTTGGTGTACTGCTCCCAGCGCACGCGCGACTGGAGGTCCATCGGCGACAATTTCCATTGCTTCATCGGGTCGTGGATGCGCATCAAAAAGCGCATCTGCTGCTCCTCATCGGTGATCGAAAACCAGTATTTGACAAGCGTAATGCCTGAGCGGAGGAGCATGCGTTCGAAATCCGGCACGTCGCGAAAGAACTCCTCGACCTGATCCGGCTGGGCAAAGCCCATCACCCGCTCGACGCCGGAGCGGTTGTACCAGGAGCGGTCGAACAGCACGATCTCACCGCCGGCCGGCAGATGCGGAACGTAGCGCTGGAAATACCATTGCGACTTCTCCCGCTCGGTCGGCGCCGGTAGTGCTACGACGCGGCAGATGCGCGGATTGAGCCGCTGGGTGATGCGCTTTATGACGCCACCCTTGCCCGCCGAGTCGCGGCCCTCGAATACCACGACGAGCTTCTTCTTGTGATAGGCGACCCAGGACTGCAGCTTGATCAATTCGGATTGCAGCGTGATTAGATCCCGAAAATATTGCAGGCGGTCGATCGATGGCGGATGCGCATTCTTATAGATCTTGGCGATCTCCATCGACAGCGCCGGCTCAGAGATTTCCAGCTCATAATCTTCGTCGAGCGTGTCGGCGAGTTCCGCTTCCAGCCAGTCCCTGGCCGGGGAATTCTGTTTTATCTCGGTCATTTGCGCTGCTCCGCTTACAGGCCGTGTCGGCCGCTGTCAGGCGCTCTGCCGCCCGGCCCGGCGGCCGGAAATCGAAGCGCTGAACCGATGTTAGTATAGGCCAGCAATGACGGTTTTATTGCAGCCGCTGTTGCGCTGGCTGCGCGTCCAATCCGTAAGATGTGATCGATGTTGCCCTGCAACACGGGCGACAAGCGGAACGAATTATCCTACAAATGCCCGGTTCATTCAGGGCTGTCGTTTGAAACGCCCTTTCCCGATAAAATCATGAGGATACGACATGGAATACCGCACTCTCGGCCGTTCCGGGCTGAAGGTTTCGACGCTGACCATGGGCACCATGACGTTCGGCGGCGGCGGCGCGTTTTCGGCGGTCGGCAAGACCGATCTCGACGAGGCGCGCCGGATGATCGACCTTTGCATCGATGCCGGCATCAACGTCATCGACACCGCCAACGTTTATTCGAACGGGGTGTCAGAGGAGATCATCGGCGAGGCGCTCGGCGGCAAGCGCAAGGGCGACGTGTTGATCGCCTCCAAGGCGCGCATGCGGATCGGCAAAGGCCCCAATGATGAAGGCCTGTCGCGCTATCATCTGATCCGCGAATGCGAGAGGAGCCTGAAGCGCCTCAGGACCGATGTCATCGACATCTATTTCCTGCACGAGTGGGATGGCCTGACACCGCTCGAGGAAACCATCGCCGCGCTCGACACGCTGGTCGCGCAGGGCAAGGTCCGCTATGTCGGCTGTTCCAATTATTCCGGCTGGCAGGTGATGAAGGGGCTCGGTATCAGTGACCGTCATCACCAGCCGCGCTTCGTCACCCAGCAGATCCACTACACTCTGGAAGCCCGCGAGGCCGAGTATGAATTGTTGCCGATCTCGGTCGACCAGGGGCTCGGCGTGCTGGTCTGGAGCCCGCTCGCCGGCGGATTGCTGTCCGGCAAATATCACCGTGACCAGCCGACCGCCCGCCAGCTCAGCGGCTGGTCGGAACCGCCGATCCGCGACGAGGACCGGCTGTGGCGGATCGTCGACGTGCTGATCGATATCGGCAAGAACCACGGCGTGTCGGCAGCGCAGGTGGCGCTTGCCTGGTTGCTTGGCCGGCCCGCCGTCAGTTCGCTGGTGATCGGCGGACGAACCGAAGCGCATTTCAAGGACAATATCGCTGCTGCAAGCCTGGTGCTCGGCGATGAGGAGCGCACACGCCTCGACGTGGTCAGCAGGCCGCCCGTGCTCTATCCCTACTGGCACCAGCAATTCACGGCAAAGGACCGGTTCGGGCCCGCCGATCTCGTCCTCGACCGGGACGGCGCCTGAAAAAACGCCCTGAAGCGGGGCTCCCCGGACTGCGACGAGATATGGAGCCGATCGTGCCTTGCGGTGTTGTGTTTGTGGCCCAATGCTCCTAGGCAAAGGCCAAGCACAATGAAAGGAAACGATATGGCACGAGCACCGAACTACGGTCAGGAACGCAAGGAACGCGACCGGCAGAAGGCTGCCAAGAAGGCGGAAAAGCAGGCTGCCAAGGTCGCGGCCAAGGAGCGCTCGAAGCCCGAGGGCGAAAGCGAGTCCCAAACCAACACCGAAACGGCCGAGTGATGATATCAGGCCTGTCAGGCGGCCCGGGTCTCGATCAAGTCCCCGCTATGCCTCAGGCCGGCGCCTTGTCGCTGACGAAGACGTTCACTTCGCGGGCGGCGGCAATGAAGGCCCGTCTTGCGTTCATGGCCGGCTTGTCGCCGGCCAGCGCATCATGACAGGCTTGCAGCGCTTCGCGGTGCTTGGGGCTGCGCTTGCCGGGCCAATTGTTGAGGAGGTAGTCGGAAGCCTCGCGGGCCGTACGCAAGAGCTGATTGCTTCCCGCCGCGCCCTTGACGGTCACGGGTGTGTCAAATCGGTTGTTTTCCATCGCCGCTCTTACGCCATCGGCATTTGCGAAGCGAGACCGAAAGTAGCTTTCTTCGCTCATCTGCCTTTTTCGTGATCAATGGCCGCCGATCCTCACTCAAGCGACGACGGCAAATCCCCTGGCGCGCAGGCCGCGCCGGTCGTTGCGCAACGACGTCACCAGCCGGTCGCGGCTACCGTCGATATGAGATGAAAGCAGGCAGGCGGCCCCATCGGCATCGCCGGCCCGCACCGCCGACAGAATGGCATGGTGTTCGGCCCAGGCACGGCCAAGTGCCGCCTCGTCGCGAACCTCGAGCCATCGGGCGCGCGACAGGCGCGTCATCGCGTCGCGAACCGCTCTGAACAGGAACCCGTTGCCTGACAGGCGTGCCAGCTCGATATGAAAATCCATGCCGACGCGATGCCATTCCTCGCGCGGCGTCTGGTCGTCGCAGGAATCGAGCATCGCCTCGATGATTTCGACGGCACCCCTGTCCTGCAAGGCACAAGTCAGCCTGACTGCCGCGACCTCGACCGCCTCGCGATAGACGGCGATCTGCTCCAGCTCGGCAAGATTGATGGGCGAGACCGTCCAGCCGCGGCCGTCGCGGCAGATCAGGCCTTCGGTCTCGAGCCGCAGTAACGCCGCCCTGACCGGCGTGCGCGAGGCGCCGAAGCGGCTTTCGACCCAGCGCTCCGTCAGCCGCTCGCCGGGACCGATCTCGAGCCCGAGGATCATCTCGCGAACCTGCTTTTCGACGTTCTGCATCTGCGACATTGGCGTTCCGTTTGTTGGAGCCGGTTCATTGGCCCTCTGCTCACCGGCCATTACTGGCGATCACTTTGCAGGGACCGCATTGACAGCGACCAGCCTTGCGTCCAGGACGGATACCAGTTTGGTATCCCAAAATGGTATCCACAGCAAGGTCCCATACGAGCTGGCCGGACAGGACAGGACATGCCGCAAGACGCCACCCTCGCCGTGCAAGGCACGCACAACGTCCACTGGCGTCGCAATCTCGCCGTGTGTTTTGCCGGCTCGTTCAGCACGCTCGCGGCGATGACGCTGCTGTTGCCCTTCCTGCCGCTCTACGTCGAGCAGCTGGGCGCCGAGGGCCATGCGGCGATCGTGCAGTGGTCGGGCATCGCCTACGGCGCCACCTTCCTTGCTGCCGCGCTGGTCGCACCCCTGTGGGGGCGGTTAGGCGACCGCTACGGCCGCAAACTGATGCTGGTGCGCGCCAGTTTCGGCATGGCGCTGTGCATGTCGCTGACCGGCATGGTGCAGACTGTCTGGCAATTGGTGTTCTTGCGCCTGCTGATCGGCTTTGCCGGCGGCTATTCTTCGGGCTCGACCATCCTGGTTGCCATGCAGACGCCGAAGGATCGCTCCGGCTGGGCGCTGGGCGTGCTGTCGGCCGGAATCACGGCCGGTGCCCTGGTCGGTCCGCTGCTCGGCGGCGCGCTGCCGCCGCTGATTGGCATCCGCGCCACATTCCTGCTCGCCGGCGGCGTCATTTTCCTGGCCTTTCTGGCAACCACCTTGCTGATCAAGGAGGCCCCTCGCCCGGTTGCCGCCAAGGCCGCGTCAGAAGAAAAGGCGAAAGGCGGCTGGTCGCAAATTCCCGACAAGCGCCCCGTCGTCGCCATGCTGGCGACCGGCATGCTGTTGAGTTTCGCCACCATGTCGATCGAGCCGATCATCACCGTCTATGTCCAGCAGCTCATCCAAGATCAGAGCCAGGTCACGCTGGTCTCCGGCATCGTCATGTCGGCGGCAGCGCTCGGCGCCATCCTGTCGGCGTCGCGGCTCGGCAAGCTCGCCGACCGTATCGGCCACCACTGGAACGTCATCGTTGCCGCGCTCGCAGTCTCGGCGCTGCTCCTGATCCCGCAGGCCTTCGTCACGCAAGGCTGGCAGCTCGTCGGCCTGCGTTTCCTGATGGGCGTGGCGCTTGGCGGTCTTTTGCCCTGCATCACCAGCGTCATCCGCCACAATGTGCCCGACGGCGTCGGCGGTAATGTGCTGGGCTTGTCGATCTCGGCGCAATATGTCGGTCAGGTCGCCGGACCGCTGCTCGGCGGCTTCGTTGGTGGCCATTTCGGCATGCGCGCGGTGTTTCTCGGCACATCCGTGCTGATGGCAGGCGGAGCAGCCTATAACTGGCTGGTCCAGTCGCGCCGCGAACGCGACATGCTGGCGGAAGCCGGCAAATCCTGACACGGTTCGCAGCGCTATCTCAGGCGGTCGCCAGCAATTACGGAGGCGTGGAAATGAGCACGGATGAACACGCGGCAGGCGGCCGCATTCTGATATTTGCCGGCGGCCTATGCGGCGCAACCGGCGTGGTGCTTTCGGCGGCGTCGGCACATCTCGGCGGCGCTTTCGTCGGCACGGCCGCGTCCTTCCTGCTCATGCATGCGCCGGTCTTCCTTGTCGTCGGGCTGCTCGGAGGAAATATCATCCTGCGAAGCGGAAGCCTCATCCTCCTCGTCGGGCTTCTGCTGTTCTCGGGAGATCTCCTCGCTCGCGACTTCCTTGGCTCGCGGCTGTTCCCGATGTCGGCGCCGATCGGCGGCACCTTGCTGATCGGCGGCTGGCTGGTGATGGCCGCCTCGGCGCTGGTGCGTCCGCGCCGCCATTGATGCGGCAACCAATGGCGGCCGCCCTCGATCCACGAGCTCTGTCTTGCCAGCTCAGTCTCGCGGACGTTCGAGCCGGACTTGCCCGTCGCGCCTGGTCGTCTTGACCACACGCCGTCGCTCCGGCCGTTCGGTTGCCGGCGAGATGCCCCAATAATTGCGATAGATGTCTTCGAACAGATGCTTGACCGGGTGCATGGCTTAATCTCCTCTAGCTTATTTGAATCGATCCAATCAGCAGGCGAAAAAATGCGCTGCCAATCAGCTCCACTCGCGTCGCTTCAGGAAACGCAGGTCGCGAATCCACGGACCGGTCCTGTCGCGCCGCTTCCGGGCCTCCGCGCTCGCGCGGATGCTCCAGTCGTTCCGGTAAATGTCCTCGAACAGATAATTGACGGGGTGCATGGCACTCTCCTCTTGTATCGATCCAATCGGTAGAACGAAAAACGCTCTTGGATCGATTCAAAGAATACGCGCCGCACCATAAATGTCAAGCAAAAATTTGAATCGATCCAAGGAAGGTGTTAGGTAATCGGCGATACTGTTGGACCGGAATCCCGGAGACAAACACATGGCATCACTCACCGAAGGCAGCAGGAGGCCCATCCGGCTGGCCGACATCGCCAAAGCCGCGGGCGTATCACACGGCACTGCCTCCAATGTCTTCAGCCGTCCCGAAATCGTGCGCGAGGAAGTCCGCGAGCGGGTCAAGGCGGCGGCCGAGGCGCTGGGCTATGCCGGCCCCGATCCCAAGGGCCGCCTGCTGCGTGCCGGCAAGGTCAATGCGATCGGCGTCGCCACCACCGAGCCGCTGTCCTATTTCTTTGACGACCCCTTTGCCCGCGTGATGATGGCCGGCATTTCGGAGGCCTGCGACGCCACCGGCGCGGGAATTGCTCTGGTGTCGGCTGGCAACGAGGAAAAACTTGCCTGGAACATCCAGAGCGCCTTGGTCGACGGCTTCATCCTGTTCTGCATCGAGGGCGGTCCGCGTCTCGTCGAGCTGACGCGCGAACGAAAGCTGCCCTTCGTTGCGCTCGAGTTCAGCTCGCAGGACGACACGGTCTCGGCGATCAGTATCGACAATGTTGCCGGCGGCCGGCTCGCGGCGCACCATCTGGCGGTACTTGGACATCGCCGCTTCGCCGTGTTGTCGCTGGCCTTCGCCGACGACAGCACCGGTCTTGTCTCGCCCGAGCAGGTCCGGACAGCGTCGTATACCGGAACCCGTGACCGCCTCCTCGGCTATTTCGAAGAGCTTTCCCAATTTGGTGTCGACACCGCCAAGGTGCCGGTCTACGAGACCGAAAACGACAAGGCGAGCACAAGGGCTGGTCTCGAAACCATCTTCGCCTCGGCGGAACCGCCGACCGCCATCCTGGCGATGTCGGACCGGATCGCAATGGTGGCATTGGAATGGCTCAGCGCACGGGGTATCACGGTTCCCCGCGATGTTTCCGTCGTCGGCTTCGACGGCGTGCCTGAAGCCGCAATTTGCGAGCCTCCGCTCACCACCATCGCCCAGCCGATCGCCGAGATCGGCCGCCGGGCAGCGCGAAGAATCCTCGACTTCGACGGCACGGTGCGGCGAGAAACGCTCGACGTCGAACTTGTCGTCAGGGCATCGTCCGGACCGCCGCCGAGCATAGCTTGAGGCCGGCAGATCGAGCGTCCAGGTTTATCGGTTCGCTTGCGCGGCCATCGGCCCAATTTCAAAGGACGAGCGGGCCGCCTCGTTGCGGACCGGCTTGCCCTTTCCGGACCAGCCGATGGCAGACAGCCACTCCAGATAGAAGGCGAGCGCGAACTGCATGGCGATGCCGGCGGCGAGCAGCAGACTGTCATAGGCAATGCCGCCCGGGTTGATCAGCTTCATCACTTGCGCCGCCATGGCAATCACCGTTCCGGCAATGAAAACCGGCAACGAGCGTTTGCCCAATATGGCGAGCGGATTGTCACGACCGGTGCGGAACAGGTTCGAGACGGAAGGCAAGGCGACGACCAGGTAGCTCATCGCCAGGATGTGCAGCAGTCGCGGCAACGACAGGAATGTCTTGTCGAAACCGGTCAGCACCACCGGCAGGTCGAGCCATGACACATGCCCCCACAGCGGGCTGTGCACCCAGACGAGCGCCGTGAGCACATAGGCGGCGGCGGCGCCGACCAGCCAGCGATTGACCGGGATGGTGCCGCCGCGCCGCACATGCAACACGCTGGCCATGCCGATATTGAACAGCAATTGCCATGACAGCGGATTGAGGAACCAGAACCCGGGCTCCGGGTAGTTCGGTGGCGCGATCTGGTAGATTCCGGCAAGCAGCCAAAGGGCTGCGGATACGGCAAGCGCCGCCAGTGGCCGATAGCTGATGAACAGCAGGAAGGCCGGCGCCATCAACAGCAGCGCTGCATAGACCGGCAGTATGTTGTTGTAACCGAGCTGATGGCCGAGCGTGACGATGCCGACCAGGACTTGTGGCGGGTTTCTGACGAGCGGCTCGATGTTGATCAGCGTCAGAAGGTCCGGCCGTTTCGCAAACACCGCCGCCGCGCAGAAGATAGCCATGACCACCATCGTCGTGACGATGTGGGTGATATAGAGCACGCCGGCGCGGCGCCACATTTTCAGCGTTGCAATCAGCCGGTTTCCCGGCTGGAATTTGGTGCCGTAGGCGAGAGCGACGGACATGCCGGAGATCAGCACGAAGGCCTCGGCCGCATCCGAAAACCCGAAATTCTTGTAGGTCAGGGTTTCGAAAACGGTGCCCGGCACATGGTCGATGAATATGGTCAGGAGGGCGAGAGCCCGGAACACGTCAATACGCGTATCGCGTTCCGGCGAAACTGGCATGGTCATCGATAAAAGGCCTTAAAGCTGGTTGTTCATGCCGGCATGCGACCACCCGGCGCACACTGCTTCGATCCCTCCCGCGGGGGGATTATATCGGCAAAGAAACGGACTGAAATGCGCCCGGTTCAATCAACTTTCGCGGAGCTTGAAAATATTTCGTTTTGAAGCCGGCAAATTAACGAAAGTAACGCGAAATCAAAAGGATGTGACTATGGCCGAGGAGAGCCTCGAAGACGGTATTTTGCAGGAAAATTCAGGCTTTTTCTACCGGCTCCATCGACCCGCCAATTTACCCGGTGACTGGCTGTTCCTGCAGCATGGATCGGGAGTCGATGAGACGACCTTGCTGCCGCTTGGTCGGCAAATCGCGCCGCATGCGGCGCTGGTTGCGGTCCGTGGCCGCATCCCTCAGGAGGGCGGGTTCCGCTGGTTCACACGAATCACCCCGACGCGTTTCGAACAGACGAGCATCCGTGCGGAGGCGGACGCATTCGCGGGCTTCGTCGACGGCATCGCGAAGCGCCACCGCTTCGATCTCAGCCGCGCGACCTTTGTCGGTTATTCGAACGGCGCGAATCTGGTCTCAAGCGTCATGCTGCTGCATCCGGGCCTGATCGAGCGCGCCGCATTGCTGCGTCCGATGCCGGTGCTTGACGAGGTGCCGCCGGCCGACCTGTCGAAGGCGCGGGCGTTGATCATCGCCGGCGCCGCCGACCTGACCTATGCGCCATTCGCGCCGGTGTTGGCCGCCCTGCTGAGTTCGCATGGCGCCAAGGTCGAGACCCACACCATTGCCTCCGGCCATGAAATCGGCGATCCGGACGCCGAGATCGTCAGGCAATGGCTGGCGGATCCTGCGGTCGCCGTTGCAACGTCAGATCGATGAGCCTCGAAGCTATCCTCGCCCCATGCGGTTCCAGGCGTCCAGCCCGGCGATCTTGTAGGCTTCGGCCAGCGTCGGATAGTTGAAGGTGTTGTTGACGAAGAAGTCGACGGTGCCGCCGAGATTGATGACCGCCTGGCCAATGTGGATGAGTTCGGTCGCGCCCTCGCCGACGATATGGGCGCCGAGCAGACGGCGTGTTTCGATCGAGAACAGAAGCTTCAGGAAGCCGGTATTGACGCCCATGATGTGGCCGCGCGATGTCTCGCGAAACCGCGCCACGCCGACCTCGTAGGCAGCACCACTCTCGCGCACCTGCTCCTCCGACTGGCCGACGGTGGAGATTTCCGGCACGGCGTAGATGCCGTAGGGAAAGGTTTCGGGCGGCGGCGGCAACGGCACGCCAAACGCGTGGCAAGCGGCCACCCTGCCCTGCTCCATCGAGGTCGAGGCCAGGCTCGGAAAACCGATGACGTCGCCGGCGGCATAGATGTTGGACGCGCTGGTCTGGAAGGTCTGCGGATCGACCTTGATGCGGCCTCTGGAATCGGACTCGATGCCGACCGCTTCCAAGCCCAGGCTGCCGACATTGCCGGTACGCCCGGCAGCATAAAGCACCATCTCGGAACGTATGGTGCGGCCGTCTGCCAGCATCACCTCGGCATAATCGGGTTTGGAGGCGATCTCCTTGACGGCGCTGCCTAAGCGGATGGTCATGCCGCGGTCGCGCATCTGATGGATGAAGTCGTCGACGATCTCGCGGTCGACGAAATCCAATATGGTATTGCGCGGCTCGACCAGCGTCACCGGAACGTCGAGCGCCGAAAAGATCGTCGCATATTCGACGCCGATGACGCCGGCGCCGATCACCGTCAGCGTGCGCGGCAGCCGGTCGAGCTCCAGCATCTCGTCACTGTCGAATATCCGTGTCTTGTCGAACGGCACGTCGCGCGGCCGGTGCGGCCGTGTGCCGACCGCGATCAGCGCATGGGCGAAGCCAACCTCGCTGTAGTCGCCGGTGTCGGTGGTCAGGCTGACCTTGTTGGGGCCAAGGAATTTTACCGCGGCGCGAGCGCTCTTGACCGTGTTGCGCATGAACTGGTGCTGCAGCACCTCGACCTCGTGGTCGAGCGTCTTGTGCAGGCGCTCGACCAGATCGCCGACCGAAATGTCCTGCTTGACCCGGTAGCCGCGTCCATAAAAGCCGCGCTCACGCCAGCCCGAGAGGTTGAGCACCGTCTCGCGCAACGTCTTCGACGGTATGGTGCCAGTGTGTACCGACACGCCGCCAAGACGACGACCTCTGTCGACCACCAGCACCGACTTGCCGAGCTTGGCCGACTGCACCGCGGCGCGGCGCCCGGATGGGCCGCTGCCGATGACCAGCATGTCGTAGTCCATGTCGCCCCGTTCCCTCGGCTCGGCACCTTTTGTTGCGCCGCAGCAAGCTAACGCTATCCGCGCCATGAATTCAACAAGTCAGACGGCGCCGGGCACTCCGTCACCATCTACGGTGGCGAATGGTTCGATCTTGATTCCACCGCGAACCTTCACCATTTCATCAATACGCGGCCCGTGCATTAACCCGGGTTCGATTACGAGGAAATGACATGAACGCTCGCGTTCTCGACGGCGAAATCATCACCAGCAGGCTCGAAGACGTCCGCGCCTATGAGGGCGTGCGCACGCGGCGCATTCTCGCCTTCGTCATCGATTATTTCATCGTCGCGCTGCTCACCATTCCTTTCGCGATCCTGGTGTTCTTGTTTGGGCTGTTGACGCTCGGCCTCGGATGGATGCTGTTTTCCATTCTCGTGCCGGCCGTCGCCATCCTCTACATCTGGAACACGCTCGGCAGTAAAGATCAGGCCACCACCGGCATGAAGATGATGGGCATCCGGCTCGACCGGCTCGACGGCAGCCGCATCGACGGGCTGACCGCCGTCGTCCATTCGGTGTTGTTTTGGGCCGGCAATGTCATCCTCTCGCCGCTGGTCCTGCTGGTGAGCCTGTTTTCCGACCGCAAGCGCACGCTGCACGACCTGCTGCTCGGCACGGTCGTCAGCCGCAGCGGCCGCTGAGCGGCTTTGAAGCGCAGCCGCGGCCTTTGCGCGCAAAAGTGAAGACGTCCAATCACCCAGGCTTTCACAATCCTGTTGAATTTTTCGGCGTCCGCGCCAAAGGTAGAGCGATTCGCAGGAGTGTTTCCAAGGCTCGATGACGCAGCACCCGACCCAGTCGCCACAGTTCTTTCTGACCGCGCCCTCGCCGTGTCCCTATCTCGAGGGGCAGTTCGAGCGCAAGGTGTTCACTCACCTGGTCGGCGACAAGGCCCCCGAGATGAACGATCTGTTGACGCAGGGCGGTTTCAGGCGGTCGCAGAACATCGCCTACAGGCCGGCCTGCGAGACCTGCCGCGCCTGCGTGTCGGTGCGCATCCTGGCGCAGGAATTCACCGCCAGCCGCAACATGAAACGCGTCATACAGCATAATTCGGATCTGGTCGGCGCCATGCACGACGCCGAACCCTCCACCGAGCAGTATTCGCTGTTCCGCAGCTATCTCGACGCCCGCCACCGCCGTGGCGGCATGTCCGACATGACCGTGCTCGACTACGCCATGATGGTCGAGGATACCCATGTCGACACCAAGGTCATCGAATACCGTCGCCGCGGACCTGATAGCTTCATCACCGGCAAGGGCCAGGGCGAACTGATCGCCGTGGCCCTCACCGACAAGATGGCCGATGGCCTGTCGATGGTCTATTCCTACTTCAACCCGGACTTCGAGGACCGTTCCCTCGGCACCTTCATGATCCTCGACCACATCGCCCGCGCCAGGGCGATGGGGCTGCCCCATGTCTACCTGGGCTACTGGGTCAACGGCTCGCGCAAGATGAATTATAAGATGCGCTTCCAGCCGCAGGAGCATCTCGGCCCGAAAGGCTGGGAACGCTACAATCACGAAGCGGTTTCGCGCTGATTTCCGCTTTCGGTATTCACCCTTAAATTGTTTCGAGGAGGATGCCGCTGGGCTTCCGGCCGATCGGCGGAAGACCGGGCGGGTCAATTTTGCGCCTCCAAGCCTATCGCGAGAATTGCTGCATGTCTTCCCACAACGACCACCAGAGAGGCCTTCTGATCACCACCATCGGCGGGTTGACGCTGACCGTCGACATTCCGCTGATCCGGCTCGCCGACGGCGAGGCATGGACGATCCTGCTCTTGCGCACCGGCACGACCTTCGTCGCCACGCTCGTCATCTGGGCCATTTGGCGCTCGCTGAGCGCAAAGGCACCGCAGCTTATCCCGGGCTGGTCAGGGCTCATCGTTGCCGCCCTCTACGGACTCGGCTCGATCGCCTTCATCACTGGCGTCTACAACACCTCGACCGCCAACCTCGTTTTCATCCTGGCCTTCACCACCATGTTCGCGGCCCTTTTGTCGTGGCTATTCCTGAAGGAGAGGCCACAGCCCCTGACGGTCGCAGCGCTGGCATTGATGATCGCCGGCGTCGTGATGATTGTCGGTGATTCCGTCGGAACCGGGCATCTCTTCGGCGACCTGATGGCACTATGCTCCGCCTTCATGATCGCCGCGGCCATCACCATCTCGCGCGCCAGCGGCAAGGATATGGGCTTCACCGCGCTGATCGGAGTCGTGCTGCCACTGGCCATCGCCGCCCTGATGGTTTCCAAGGTGGGTTTTCACGTCAACGCACCGTGGTGGATCGTCTTCAACGGCGCCGTCATCATGCCGATCTCGTTCTTCTGCCTCGCCAACGGTCCGAAATACATTTCCGGGCCGGAAGTGGCGATGTTCTACCTGTTAGAAACCGTGCTGGCGCCGGTCTGGGTGTGGATGATCTTCGCCGAGACCCCGTCGCGCAACAGCCTGATCGGCGGCACGATCCTCATCGTCACCTTGATCGGCCATTCGCTCTGGCAGTTGCACGAGGGGCGTAAGCGCCGCGCCACGCTCGCCGTCAGTCACCCGGCCTGATTCTTTTTCGCGGCGGCGCGTTCGGCGACAATTTCGATCTGCGGCGGTGCATCTTCCTGCTCCGCCGGTTCGGCGGCAGCGAGTTCATCGGTCAGCTCCACCTCGCGCAGCCATTCGCGCCAGATCGCGACCAGCAGGGCCATCAGCACCGGGCCGATGAACAGGCCGAGAAAGCCCATTGTCTTGACACCGCCGATCAGGCCGAAGAAAGTCGGCAGGAAGGGCAGCTTTATCGGCCCGCCAACCAGCTTCGGGCGCAATGTCTTGTCGACGACGAAGAGTTCGACGGCGCCCCAGATGAACAGCGCCAGGCCGGCCATCGGCGAGCCGCTGGCGGCGAGATAAATCGAGACCAGCGTGAACGACAGCGGCGCGCCGCCGGGGATCAGCGCCATGATGCCGGTCAGTGCGCCGAGCGTCACCGGCGACGGCACGCCGGCCAACCAGTAAGCGATGCCCAGCACCAGCCCTTCGCCGATGGCGATAACCGTCATGCCGGTGACGGTCGAGGAGATCGTCGCCGGCACCACGCGTGAGATCCGTTCCCATCTGGCCGGCAGGATGCGTTCGCCGAGGCGATCGACCTGCCCGGCGAAATGCTCGCCGTCGCGATAGGCGAAGAACAGCGCGATCATCATGAACAGCAGCGTCAGCAAAAGGCCGAAGGCGCTGCCGCCGGCGGCAAGCACGCCGCGATAGATGCTGCCGATATTGGCGCCGCTGATCAGTTGGATCAGTTCGCCGATACCGCCTGGATGGCCAACGTTGACCGTCCATTGTTCATTGAACCATTCGCCTACCACAGGCAGCGTGGCGATCCAGTGCGGCGTCGGCGCGCCATAGCGGTTGGTCTCGATCGCCCAGCCGACCCATTCGCGCACCTCGTTGATGGCGTAGGTGCCGGCAAGCGCGATCGGCACCACCAGGAAGGTCAGGATGAACAGGATCGCAAGCGTCGCGGCGATCGTGCGGTTGCCGCCGACGCCGGCGAGCAGCCGCCGATAGAGCGGCCAGCTGGCGAAAGCGATCACCAGGGCGGCAAGGACCGGGAACAGGAAGCCGTGGAAGAAATAAACGCCGGCGGCGACGATCAGCACCAGGAGCCAGCGCGCCGCCGACAGCGGCGGAATGACAGCGGCCCTGAGCGGCGTCGACAGGCCAAACAGGCGCTGCTGCCGCTCCGGCTTCTGTATCCTGACTTCCTTCAAGCGACTACCTCCCCAACGCCCCGTGTCGTCCAGATGCGTTATCCCCGCGATTTCCCATGGCGAAGCTTATGCACTGATATAGTGCAGCAATCGTGACGGCATTCCAATTTGGTCGAAAGGAGCCCGAAACAAAAAACCCGCCTTGGCAGGCGGGTCGTCGGTGCGAATCAGCACCATAGCGAAATTAGTGGCATAGCTGCCGGCACAAAGCAAGAACAAAATGCGCCGCCGGGCAGGAAAACACGAATTCCCTTTCACCACCTCGCCTGACCGCCCCCCGAAAGGTCATGCTCCTTCGCGCGCCTACCCGAACTTGCCCGTGCGCGGAAAGCCCTTTGGCACCATGCGGCCGGCCGAGGCGCGGGCGCCGATCCATTCGGCAAGCTCGTCACGCGATTTGGTGAAGGTGCGATCTGCCGAATCCTGCCAGGACAGGCCGCTTGCGAGCGTGAAGGTCTTGAGGTCGAGGACACCGCCATCCTTGTATTTCTGCAGGCGCACGCCCTTGCCGCGTCCCATCTCCGGGATCTCGGCCAACGGGAACACCAGCATCTTGCGGTTCTCGCCGACAATGGCGAGATGGTCGCCGGCGACAGTCACGCAGCGCTGGGCCTCGTCGGGCGCCTTGACATTCATCACCTGCTTGCCCTTGCGGGTGTTGGCGACGACCTCCTCTTCCTGCACGATGAAACCGTTGCCGTCATGCGAAACCAGCAGCAGCTTGCGCTTGGGATCATGGACGAAGGCGGTGACGATATCCTGGTCGTTGTCCATGTCGACGATGATGCGGATCGGCTCACCATGGCCACGCCCACCCGGCAGCCGGTCGGCGCCGATCGTGTAGAACTTGCCGCCGGTGGTGAAGACCAGCACCTTGTCGGTCGTCTGGGCATGGAAGGCGAGCTTGAGGCTGTCGCCTTCCTTGAAGGTCAGGGCCGAGTGATCGGTCAGATGACCTTTCATGGCCCTCAGCCAGCCCTTTTCCGATACGACGACGGTGACCGGCTCGCGCTCGATCATGGCGTGGGCGATATCGGTCAGGTCATGTTCGGGTGCATCTGCGAACTCGGTCCGGCGCTTGCCGATCTCGGTCTCGGGCCCATATTTCTGGCGAACATTGGCGACTTCCCACTTGATCGTCGCCCACTGCTTGGCGTCGGACGCAAGTAGCGCCTCGATCTGCTTCTTCTCGCCGGTCAGGCCGTTGAATTCCTCACGAATCTCGAATTCCTCGAGCTTGCGCAGCGCCCTCAGCCGCATGTTGAGGATGGCTTCGGCCTGGGTGTCGGTGAGTGACCAGCGGGCCATCATCACCTGCTTGGGCTCGTCCTCCTCGCGGATGATCCTGATCACCTCGTCGATGTTGAGGTAGGCGATCAGATAGCCGGCGAGGATCTCCAGCCGCCTCTCGATCTCGCCGAGACGGTGCTTGGAGCGGCGGATCAAGACGTCGCGGCGGTGCTCAAGCCACTCCTTGAGCACGCCTTTCAGCGACAGCACGTTCGGCACCTTGCCGCGCGACAACACGTTCATGTTGAGCGGAAAGCGGCTTTCGAGCTCGGTCAGCTTGAACAGCGATTCCATCATGATGCCGGGATCGACCGAGCGGCTCTTCGGCACCAGCACGACGCGGATGTCCTCGGCGCTCTCGTCGCGGATATCCTCGAGCAACGGAAGCTTGCGCGCAATCAAGAGCTCGGCGATCTTTTCGATCAGCCTGGCCTTCTGGACGCCGTAGGGGATCTCGGTGACGACTATGTTCCAGGTGCCCCTGCCCTGGTCCTCCTGGCTCCATTTCGCCCTGACGCGAAAGCCGCCGCGACCCGTTTCGTAGGCTTCGAGGATCGAGGCTCGGCTGTCGACGATGATGCCGCCGGTCGGGAAATCCGGACCTTGCACGAAGTCCATCAGCTTGGTGACGGGCGCATCCGGATGATCGATCAGGTGAAGCGCGGCGTCGCAAAGCTCGGCCGCATTGTGCGGCGGGATCGAGGTCGCCATGCCGACGGCGA
Source organism: Mesorhizobium sp. M0894 (assembly GCF_040319725.1). Lineage (NCBI taxonomy): Bacteria > Pseudomonadati > Pseudomonadota > Alphaproteobacteria > Hyphomicrobiales > Phyllobacteriaceae > Mesorhizobium > Mesorhizobium sp. M0894. The sequence continues at coordinate 118,503 of NZ_JAMYOG010000009.1, forward strand.
TGCCGGACGAGCCGTTGGCAAGCAGGTTCGGGAAGGCGCCGGGCAGCACGGCCGGCTCCTCGTCTTCCTCGTTGTAGGTCGGGCGGAAATCGACCGCGTCCTCGGTGATGCCTTCCAGCAGCAGCGTCGACACGTCGGTCATGCGCGCTTCGGTGTAGCGCATGGCGGCGGCGTTATCGCCGTCGATATTGCCGAAATTGCCCTGCCCGTCGACCAGCGGGTAGCGCATCGAAAAATCCTGCGCCAACCGCACCAATGCGTCGTAGATCGACTGGTCGCCATGTGGATGGAACTTGCCCATCACCTCGCCGACGATGCGGGCGCATTTGGCAAAGCCCTGGTCGGGGTTGAGCCGCAACAAGCGCATGGCATGCATTATGCGGCGATGCACCGGCTTCAACCCGTCGCGCACGTCCGGCAGCGCCCGGTGCATGATGGTCGACAGCGCGTAGGCGAGATAGCGCTCTTCCAGCGCCTTCTTCAGATCGACCGGCTCGATATTGTCGCCGCCGCCAGTTTCAGGCGGCAAAAGCCTTTTTCCCATGGGCTGGCACTAGCCGAGCGGGTGATTCGCGGCAAGAGGCGCCGGCATACGTCCTCCTAAAGCGCGTCGCGTTCGACCGGCCTTATGCGCGCGCTTTAGGTCCTTGTTTTGATCCATGTCGCGCAAAACCGCTGCACACTTTTGCGCGACCTGCATTGTGCAACAGGAATTGGAAGCGTCGCGACGCCGGCCAACATCAATCCGTTACATCCGGCTTCTATCGCAAGCCTGATGGATCGGGTTTGCCTTTGGCCGCGATTTTCGACCATTGTGCCGAGGCCCGCCTTTTTCCGGTCCAGTTCGTCGCTGAATGGTGACGACGCGACGATTTGAAAAGAATTTCAGGACACTCTCAGGGGAGCTCTCGATGACGATCAGACACTCGACACTTATTAAAAGACTGGCTTTTTCGACCTTTTTGCTGACGCTGCCGCTGAATGCGGCGTTCGCGCAGGATACCGCGGTTGCCGACCGGCTGAAGGCTGCCCTCGCCGCCCAGGGCGTCGACCTCTCCTGGACCGGAGTAACCGGCGACACCTCCAGCATGGTTCTGCAAGGCGTAGCGGTCAAACCGGCGGCCGAAAAGGAGGCGCTCAAGATCGGCGACGTCAAGCTCGAAGGCGTGACCGAAGCCAATGGCGGCTATCAAATCGCGACCGTATCGACTTCGCCGTTCGAACACAGCGAAGATGGCGTCACGCTCAATCTCAGCCCCTTCGTCATCCACGACATGACGGTTCCGGCCGAAGGCGCAAGCGGCCCGCTGGGCTCGCTGATGATCTACAAATCGGCCGAGCTCGACAACATGACCGTCAAGGTCGCCGACAAGACTGCCTTCTCGATGGACGGGCTTGCCATCGCAATCACGCCGCCGGCCGACGGCAAGGCCATGGCGTTCTCCGGCACCACGGAAAAGTTCACTGCCGACCTGACGCTGGTCGAAGATCCGAAGTCCAAGGAAGTCATCAACGCGCTCGGCTACCAAAACATATCGGGCAATCTTGAGATGGAAGGCACCTGGCAGCCTACCGACGGCAAGATGGATTTGTCGAAATACGAAATTTCGGTCGACAATGCCGGCACGCTCGGCATGACCTTCAATCTCGGCGGCTACACGCTGGATGTCATCAAATCGATGCAGGACATGCAGAAGAAGATGGCAGCGCAGCCCGAAGGCGCCGACAATTCGGCGCAAGGCATGGCCATGCTCGGGCTGCTGCAGCAGCTATCGTTCAACAGCGCCTCGATCCGCTTCGACGACGATTCGCTGACCAAGAAGGTGCTCGATTATGCCGGCAAGCAGCAAGGCATGTCCGGCAAGGACATCGCCAACCAGGCCAAGGCGATCGTGCCCTTCGGCATGGCGCAGCTCAACAATCCGGAACTGACGGCGCAGGTTTCGGCCGCGGTCAACAAGTTCCTCGACGATCCGCAGAGCATCGAGGTCTCGGCCGAGCCGCCGGCAGCGGTGCCGTTCGCGCTGATCATGGCGGGCGCCATGTCCAACCCGCTCGACCTGCCGAAAACGCTTGGCGTGACGGTTACGGCGAACGAAGACTGACCGAGACAGCCTTCAAGCAAAAAGCCCGGCAGCGATGCCGGGCTTTTTTATGAATCCACAGGACCGGTTCGGAGCGTTTCCTAAACCTCTTTCTTCGTTGCCACGACGCGCAGCGACAATTCGCGAAGCTGCTGCGGACTGGCTTCCGACGGGGCGTTCATCAACAGGTCATAGGCCTGCTGGTTCATCGGGAACATGGTCACTTCGCGCAGGTTCCTGGCACCGACCAGAAGCATGACGACGCGGTCGATGCCGGCCGCCATGCCGCCATGCGGCGGCGCGCCATACTGGAAGGCACGGTAAAGGCCGCCGAAGCGTTCCTCGACGGTTGCGCGGTCCAGCCCGACCGTTTCGAACGCCTTGACCATGGTTTCGGGCAGATGATTGCGAATGCCGCCTGAGGCGATCTCGAAACCGTTGCAGACCATGTCGTACTGGAACGCCTTGATGCCGAGCAGATCTTCGCCGTTAAGCGCATCGATGCCACCTTGCGGCATCGAGAACGGATTGTGCGCGAAGTCGATCTTCTTCTCCTCCTCGTTCCATTCGAAGAACGGGAAGTCGACAATCCAGCACAATTCGAAGCGATCACGGTCGACAAGGTTGAGCTCCTCGCCGGCGCGGGTGCGCGCCGCACCCGCGAAGGAGACGAATTTCTTCGGGTCGCCGGCGACGAAGAAAGCGGCATCGCCATCGGCAAGGCCGAGCTGGAGGCGAATCGCCTCGGTGCGCTCCTCGCCGATGTTCTTGGCCAGCGGCCCGGCGCCTTCAAGCTTCTCGCCCTCCTTGCGCCAGAAGATGTAGCCGAGGCCGGGCTGGCCCTCGCCTTGCGCCCATGAGTTCATGCGGTCGCAGAAGGCGCGCGAACCGCCGGTCTTGGCCGGAATGGCCCAGACCTCGGCCTTCGGATCGTCGGCAAGGATGTTGGCAAATACCTTGAAGCCGGAATCGCGAAAATGATCGGAGACGGCTTGCATCTCGATCGGGTTGCGCAGGTCCGGCTTGTCGGTGCCGTATTTGCGCATCGCGACATCATAGGCGATGCGCGGAAACTTCTGCGTCACCGGCTTGCCGGCGGCAAAGGTCTCGAACACGCCCCGCATCACCGGCTCCATGGCGGTGAACACGTCCTCCTGCTCGACGAAGCTCATCTCAACGTCGAGCTGGTAGAATTCACCCGGCAGACGGTCGGCGCGCGGGTCCTCGTCGCGGAAGCACGGCGCAATCTGGAAGTAGCGGTCGAATCCGGACACCATGATCAGCTGCTTATACTGCTGCGGTGCCTGCGGCAGCGCGTAGAAAGTGCCGGGGTGGATGCGCGACGGCACCAGAAAGTCGCGCGCCCCTTCCGGCGACGAGGCGGTCAGGATCGGCGTCGAGAATTCGGTGAAGCCGACCTCGCCCATCAGCTTGCGCATCTCGGCGATGATTTTCGTCCGCGCGACGATATTCTTGTGCAGCGTGTCGCGGCGCAGGTCGAGGAAGCGGTATTTGAGGCGGATGTCCTCCGGATAATCCGGCTCGCCGAAGACCGGCAGCGGCAATTCCCTGGCCGCCGACAGCACCTCGATCTCGCGCGCGAAAATCTCGATCTCGCCGGTCGGCAAATTAGGGTTCACGGTGTCGGCGAGGCGCGCCTTGACCTCGCCATCGACGCGGACGACCCATTCGCCGCGCAGGGTCTCGGCGATCTTGAAGGCCGGCGAATCCGGATCGGCGACGATCTGGGTCAGGCCGTAATGGTCGCGCAAATCGATGAACAGCAGGCCGCCATGGTCGCGCACGCGATGCACCCAGCCCGACAGGCGAACGGCGGAGCCGACGTCGCTCTTTCTCAACTGGGCACAGGTATGGCTGCGGTAACGATGCATTGTCATTGCTAGGTCCGGATGTTGGTTGCGGCCAAAGCACGATGGCCCGGCCTGAAAATTTGCGCGAAAAGCACATGAGAGTGTGCATTTGTCAAGGCAAGCGGCGCCCGGGACGAGTTCGCGTTCTTCCCGCCCCTGTCCCACCGGCATCAATTTATGCCAGAGGCGTTAATCCGAGTTCGCTGCTCTGTCCAGCAGTTCAATTATGCACCTCATCCCTTGACCCCGCCTGCGGTGAGGCCGGAGATGATCTTGCGCTGGAAGATCAGGACGAGGATGACGAGCGGCACGGTGACGATCACCGATGCGGCCATGATGTTGCCCCACGGGATCTCGAACTGCGAGCTGCCGGAGAGCAGCGCGATGGCGACCGGCACGGTTCGCTGCTCGTTATTGGAGGTAAACGTAAGCGCGAACAGAAATTCGTTCCACGCACCGATGAAGGCGAGAAGCCCGGTGGTCGCCAGCGCCGGCCACATCAGCGGCAGGAAAACGCGGCTGATGATGATCCAGGGCGTGGCGCCGTCGAGGATCGCCGCTTCCTCCAGCTCGATCGGCAGGTCGCGAACGAAGGCGGTGAGCACCCAGACGGTGAACGGCAAGGTGAAGATCATGTAGGACAAGATCAGCGCGAACGGCGAATTGTAGAGGCCGAAGGCCCGGATCAGCTCGAAAAGCCCGGCAAGCACCGCCAATTGCGGGAACATAGAGACGGACAGGATAATGAGGAGCAGAACCGAGCGGCCGCGGAAGCGGATGCGCGCCAGGGCATAGGCGGCGGTGACGCCGAGGAACAGCGAAATGACGACAACGGCGATCGAGATGACCAGCGAGTTCACGAGGTTACGCAGGAAGGTCCCCTCGGTGAAAACGGTCTGGTAATTGCTGAAGGTGATCGTCTTCGGCCAATAGTCGATCTGGAAGAGCGCCGTCGCTGATTTCAGGCTGGTGACGATGGCGTAGTAAAACGGGAATACCGCGACGACGACAATAACGGCGACGAGGAGGTAGAAAGCCGTGCGCTTGACGATCCACATGGTCAGCAGCCCCACATGATCAATAGTCCTTGTCCAGTCTTATCCGGCCGAGCCACAGAACGAGCATGGTCAGCAGAGCGAGGATGAGGAAGAGCAGCGTCGAGGCGGCGGAGCCGTAGGCAAACTTGTCGAACTCAAACAGGCTCTCGCGGGCAAACACCGACATCGACTTGGTGTGGATGTTGTTTGGCGTGAGCACGTAGATCAGGTCGAAGATGCGCAGCGCATCGAGACCGCGGAAGATCATGGCCACCATCAACGCCGGCTGGATGAGCGGCAAGGTGATCTTCCAGAAAACTTTCCACGCGCCGACGCCGTCGAGCTTGGCGACCTCGTAGATTTCTTGTGGAAGCATCTGGAGGCCGGCGAGAATGAGAAGCGCCATGAACGGGGTCGCCTTCCAGATGTCGACAATGAGGATGGCGACCATGGCCGTGTCGGCGCTAGCCGTCCAGGCGATCTTGGTGCCGATCAGGCCGAGCTTGAGAAGGACGTCGTTGATGATGCCGAACTGGTCGTTGAGCATCCACTGCCACATTTTCGCCGAGACTATCGTCGGGATGGCCCAAGGGATTAGAATCGCGGCGCGCACGATGCCGCGGCCGCGAAACTTGGTGTTGAGCACCAGCGCGACGATCATGCCGAGCACCGTCTCGCAGGTTACCGAAATCACCGCGAAGCGCACCGTATTCCAGACGGCGCGCCACCAGACCGGATCGGCGAGCAGCCCGTCATAGATGACGCGGCCGCTCGGCATTTGCAGGACGGAGAAATAATTGGCGAAGCCAACCCAGTGACGGGCTTCCAGGTCGGCGAGCGAGGCATCGGTGAAGCCGAAATAGATCGTGCGCATCAACGGCCAGCCGGCAACGGCGGCGAGCACGATGAGCATCGGGGCAAGCAGCAGCCATGCCGAGCGCACACGCTGACGCGCCAGCAGCGAGCCTGAGCACGGCGAGGTCACCAGGCGGTGCCCTTGAGCCTGATCAAGGAGAACTCCAGATCGGCGAGGTTGTCGGCGGCCGTGCCCTCGCCGGACATGGTGTTGTGGACGGCGGTCCAGAACTCGCTCGATGCCTCATTGTACCTGGTCTTGGCCTGAGCCGAGGGACGCGGCACCGCGTTGAGGACGACTTCCTTCCAGCGCGGGATAACCGGCTGGGCGCTGGCGATGTCGGCATCGTCATAGAGCGCCTGAATGGTCGGCAGATATGCCCCCTTCAAGGCGCGGTACTTCTGCATCTGAGGCGAAGCGATCCATTTGACCAGCTCGACGGCTGCGGCCGGGTTCTTCGAATATTTGGAAACCGCAAGATTCCAGCCGCCAAGCGTTGCTGCCGGGCGGGCGCCCTCACCCGACCCGGACGGCAGCGTCGTCACCTCGAACTTGCCCTTGATGGGGGAGCTTTCGCTGTTGCCAAGCGCATAGGCGTAGGGCCAGTTGCGCATGAAGACGGCGTTGCCGGTCTGCCAGACACCGCGCGACTCTTCTTCCTGATAGGCCAGAATGCCGGGAGGCGAGATGGTTCCCACCCAGCTCCTCGCCATTTCCAGCGCCGCGGCTGCTTGCGGGTTATTGATGGAGATCGTGCCGTCCGGCTCGATGATCTGACCACCGCCGTTCGACTTCACCCATTCGAGTGCATCGCAGGTCAGTCCCTCATAGGCGTTGCCCTGGAAAACGAAGCCCCACATGTCCTTGTTGCCGCCCTCGCGTTCCTTGTCCATGACAAGCTTGGCAGTATCGGCAAGCTCGGCCCAGCTGGTCGGGACCTTGGCGCCGTATTTGTCGAGGAGATCCTTGCGGTAATAGAGCGCCGGAGCGTCGGTGAATATCGGCAAGGCGACGAGCTTGCCGTCGACGGTCTGCGATTTGATGATCGATGGGAAATGAGCGCCGACGACATCCTTGGTCGCCGCGGTCAGGTCGACGAGCTGCTTTGCAAGCTGGGGAGCCCAGATGACGTCCGTCTGATAGACGTCGACGTCGCTGTTTCCAGCCGCAAGCCAGAGCCTGTATTGACTAAACTGATCGGTCCCCGAGGGCGGCACCGGAACCACGCTAACCTTGTTGCCGGTCTTCTTCTCGTATTGATCGAGTATCTCGCGAAGGATTCTCTGGCCGTTGCCGGTATCGCCCGACACCATGGCGAGGTCGACAGCCCGCGCCGGCCCGGCCGCCAGAACTGCGGCCACGGCAAATCCAGCAAATGCGGGATGAAACTTCATGATGACGGATCTCCCTTTGGAGCTTCAGGCAGCAGCAGAAACGGACGTCGATGCCCGACACCGTCCTCAGCACACCGGCAGCTCACAAGACGCGCATTCGCCCACCAGCACTGAACTACAAAGATACGCCTTGGGTTCCCAACACGGAGCATCCGGCGCGACGCGGTAGCGCAAGTTCCCAAGGCAACCTATGGCCCTGCCTGGCCCCAACGCCTCCGGGAATTGCCGCTGGCATTGGCGAAGGCGATGGTTCAAGAAGGATCAACGACAGGCTTTCCTTCATGTCCTCCATCCGCCCGCTGATCCCGCTCCTGATCGCCGCCGGCATCCTGCTCGGCGGCAACGGCCTGCAGAGCACTTTGATTGCGCTGCGTGGTGCGCAGGAGGGTTTTCCCGCTTCCTTTATCGGCCTGATGGGCACGTTCTATTTCGCCGGCTTTTTGCTCGGCTGCCTTGCCGTCACCCGCATCATGAAGTCCGTCGGCCATGTGCGCGCCTTTTCCGCGCTGGCGGCGATCGCCTCGGCGGGAACGCTGCTGCTGGTGCTGGTCATCGATCCGGTGATGTGGTGCGCCGTGCGCTTTGCCGGCGGGTTCTGCTTTGCCGGCCTGTTCACCATCATGGAAGCCTGGCTGAATTCCGGCGTCACCAACACCGACCGGGCGCGGGTGCTTGCCATTTACCGCATGGTCGACATCGGTTCGGTGACGGGCGCCCAATTCCTGATCCCGATCTTCGGCGCTGGCGGCTTTGCCATCTTCGCCATCATGTCGATGATGATCACCGTGTCGCTGGTGCCGGTTTCGCTCGGCGACCGCTCCAACCCGACGCCGCCGGAAGACGTCAAACTCGATTTAGCACGCGTCTGGCGCATCTCGCCGCTTGGCTGCTTCGGCTGCATCGCCGTCGGCGTGACCAACAGCGCCTTCCGCACCCTGTCGCCGGTCTATGCCGAGCAGATCGGCATGTCGGTCGCCGACGTCGTCACCTTCGTCAGCGTCGGCATTTTCGGCGGCGCCATCATCCAATATCCGCTTGGCTATCTCTCCGACCGCTGGGACCGGCGCTCGGTGCTGCTGATGACGACGTGCTGTGCGATGGTGGCGGCACTGGCGCTGGCGTTCGTGGCAGGCGGCAGCCCGTTCCTCAACTTCCTGCTCGTCTTTATCTTCGGCTGCTTTGCCATGCCGCTCTATTCGTTGTCGGCGGCGCATTCCAACGACCGCGCCGACAAGGGCGAGTTTGTGCTGATCAACGCAGCCTTGATGCTGTTTTATTCCTTCGGCGCCATTGGCGGCCCCTTCGCAGCCTCGACGGTGATGCAATATTTCGGGCCGAGCGCGCTGTTCGTGTTCAGCGCCACCGTCTATGCGATCTTCGTGGCGGTCATCCTTTTCCGGATGCGGGCGCGCTCTGCTGTGCCGGCGAGCCATCGCAGCCGTTTTACGGCGCTGTTGCGCACATCGACGGTTTTTGCCCGGTTGGCGAAGCGGAATGCCGATCCCGATGAACCCGCAAAGCCCGATAAAGGTGCTTGCGCTTGACGAAAGCGCGCGCGGCTGAAATTGAAAGAGACCCTATCCCTTGCCAAAAGCGATTTGATGCACGTCATCACCACCCAGAACGAACTCGAGACCGTTATTGCCGCTTTCGAAAAGGCGGAATTCGTCACCGTCGATACCGAATTCATTCGCGAAACGACCTTCTGGCCGATCCTGTGCCTGATCCAGATGGCAGCGCCCGGGGTGACGGCGCTGATCGATCCGCTGTCGCCCGACATCGACCTGAAACCGTTCTTCAGGCTGATGGCCAACGAGGCGATCGTCAAAGTCTTCCATGCGGCGCGGCAGGACATTGAAATCATTGTGCATCTCGGCGATCTGGTGCCGCATCCGGTGTTCGACACCCAGGTCGCGGCGATGGTCTGCGGCTTCGGCGACAGCGTCTCCTACGACCAGCTGGTGCAGCGCATCACCGGCGCGCGGCTCGACAAGTCGTCGCGTTTCACCGACTGGCGCCATCGTCCGCTGTCCGAAAAGCAGCTCGACTACGCGCTCGCCGACGTCACCCATCTGATCGAAGTCTACAAGCACCTCAGCGCCGAGTTGGTGCGGGAAAACCGCGCCCACTGGCTGAACGAGGAGATGGACGTGCTGACCTCGCGCGAGACCTACGATCCGCATCCCGAGGATGCCTGGAAGCGGCTCAAGATGCGGCTGCGCAAGCCACAGGAACTGGCGATCGTGCAGGCGGTGGCCGCCTGGCGCGAACGCGAAGCGCGCGAGCGCGACGTGCCCCGCGGCCGGGTGCTCAAGGACGATGCGATCTACGAAGTAGCGCAGCAGGCGCCGCGCGATACGGCGGCGCTGAGCAAGCTGCGTACCACGCCGAAGGGCTGGGAGCGCTCGTCGACGGCGACGGCACTGCTTGGCGCAGTCAACGCTGCCCTGGCGCTGCCCAGGGAAGAGATGCCGAAGCTGCCGAAGAGCTTCCAGCCGCCGGAGGGGTCGAGCGCCGCGGCGGAGTTGCTGAAGGTGCTGCTGCGGATCGTTGCCGAAAAGGAAGGTGTCGCATCGAAGGTACTCGCCTCCAGTGACGACATCGATCGCATCGCTGCAGAGGGCGAGGACGCCGATGTGCCGGCATTGCAAGGCTGGCGGCGCGCCGTCTTTGGCGAGGCCGCGCTCAGGCTGGTGCGCGGTGAACTCGCGATCAGGTTCGACAAGCGCAAGATCGCGGTGTTCGATTTGTAGCTTGAGCTTGCTCAGACCAAGCCGAGCAGATGCAGCGCCAGCCATATCCAGCCAAGTGCGAGAACTACCGCGCCCACGTAGAATGCCCTGCTGCGCAGGATTAGCCGATTGCTGGTCAAGTGGACCGATGCGTGAAGATAGCGGGAGACCACAAAGATCCACATCAGCGCCAAGGTCAGATAATTGACGCCATTGGTCACGTGCAGCGTCAGGCATAAGACGTAGAAAAGCACCGGCAGTTCGAACTGGTTGCTCAGATTGTTGGCGACGGTGATGCTGGAACCAGGCTCCGTCGAGCGCGTCTTGAACTGGCCGGTCTTGGCTTCGCCCGACCTGACCGCACCATAGCGGCGCCGGCCCATTACGACATAGACGATATAGACCAGCAGCACCTGCGCCAGCATCGGCCAGAAGATCGCGGTCTGGTTCAAGACGCCCTCTGTCGTTGTCACCCAGCCTTCAAGGCCGTTTCTGAGCCATCAGAGTGAAAGCCGCAATGACGGTCACCGGCACCGCCAGAAGCGCGAATTTGGTGACGATCAGCGCCGAGGCAAAGGATAGCGAATCCGGATTGGCAGACAGGAAATCGGACAAAAGACGAGCCACGGCGATGTTCTGGGCATAGTCGGCGAGCGTGTAGGGCAGCACCAGCACAGCTGCGAATATCGACTGGGTTTGCGCAGGCAGCGAATGGAAATTCTTCAGCCGCCGGCCCGTTGCCAGGATCAGGCTGACCATCGTCAGCGACAGCAGCGCCGGAAACAGCAGGTCGAAGGTCAGGTAATGCCAGACGAGAATGATCTCGCTGCCACGCCGGCCGAGCGCCGTCAGCCAGGCCATGCCCTCATCCGGAGTGAAACCGGCATAGCGCATGTCGAGCGAGGGCAGACCGCCGCTCAATTGGCGAAAATAGAGGAACTCCATCGCCGTCATGATGATGAAAATCGCCACGGTGGCGAAACAGAGTGCGGCGGCGTGGCGCGACAGCCGCAGGATCATCGCCGCCAGATTGCGCCAATGCGCATGGCGATCAGGCTCCGCCAGGATAATTCGGGCTTTCGCGGGTAATCGTGACGTCATGGGCGTGGCTTTCACGAAGTCCGGCATTGGATATCCGCACAAAAGTGGCGCGCTCGCGGAAATCGGCAAGGTCGCGGCCACCGACATAACCCATAGCGGCTTTCAGGCCGCCCGCAAGCTGGTGCAGCACGCCAGACACAGGTCCTTTGTACGGCACCTGCCCTTCGATGCCTTCCGGGACCAGTTTCAGCGTGTCGCGCACCTCGGCCTGGAAGTAGCGATCGGCGGAGCCGCGCGCCATCGCGCCGACCGAGCCCATGCCGCGATAGGCTTTGAAGGAGCGGCCCTGGTGCAGATAGACCTCGCCCGGGCTCTCGTCGGTGCCGGCCAGCAACGAACCGATCATCGCCGCGCTGGCGCCGGCGGCCAGCGCCTTGGCCAGATCGCCCGAATATTTGATGCCGCCATCTGCAATGACCGAGACACCCGATTTTTGCGCCGTCTCGACCGCCGACATGATTGCCGAGAGCTGCGGCACGCCGACGCCGGCGACGATGCGGGTGGTGCAGATGGAGCCCGGCCCGATGCCGACCTTGACCGCGTCGGCGCCAGCATCGATCAGCGCCAGCGTGCCTTCCGCTGTGGCGACGTTGCCGGCCAGGATGCGAACCGAGTTGGAAAGCTTCTTGGCCCGCGTCACCGCATCCAGGACGCGCTGCGAATGACCGTGCGCGGTGTCGATCACCAGAAGGTCGACGCCGGCGTCGATGAGGCGCTCGGCCCGCTCGAAACCGTCATCGCCGACGCTGGTGGCGGCGGCGGCGCGCAAGCGTCCCTGCGCATCCTTGGTGGCGTGCGGGTTGAGCTGCGACTTCTCGATGTCCTTGACCGTGATCAGCCCGACGCAATTGCCGTCCCGATCGACCACAACCAGCTTCTCGATGCGGTGCTGATGGAGCAGCCGCTTGGCCTCGTCCTGATCGACGTTCTCCTTGACGGTGATCAGGTTCTCGCGGGTCATCAGCTCATAGACCTTCTGCGCCGGGTCGGAGGCGAAGCGGACGTCGCGGTTGGTCAGGATGCCGACGAGCCGGCCGACGGTGTGGCCGCCGGTGCCGCCGTTCTCGACCACCGGAATGCCCGAAATGCTGTAGGTGCGCATCAGACCCAGCGCATCGGCCAGCGTCGCCTCGGGACCGATGGTGACGGGGTTGACCACCATGCCGGATTCGAATTTCTTTACCTGCCGCACCTGCTCGGCCTGTTCGGCCGGCGAGAAATTGCGGTGGATGACGCCGATGCCGCCGGCCTGGGCCATGGCGATGGCAAGCCGCGCCTCGGTGACCGTGTCCATGGCGGCCGACAGGATCGGCACGTTGAGGTCGATGTCGCCGGCGATGCGGGTGCGGATGTCGGTCTCGCCAGGCATGACCTCGGAATGACCGGGCTGCAGCAGCACGTCGTCAAAGGTCAGCGCCAATGCGCCGGTGGACGTCTCGATGATTTTTGCCATGGCCAGCCCTCGGAATGCAGGAAAGGCGCTCGCCCTGGATGGACAGCGCCGACTCGTCTTCTTCCCTTTCAGGATTGGCGCTGGCTCGTAACACGTCCCGTCGCCGTTGAAAAGCCGATGGTTGTATAGTGGCGACGATGCATTTTGCCCCAGGTGCTGCGCACGACTTGCGGTCGCACAAACGTGACAGCAAATTAATGCGACATCCGGGCCAAGGCGTGATAACCGCCCTACGTGTCGGTTTGGCCCCAAGGCCGGCAAGCAATAGCGACGCACATTTCAAGGCCGGATCCATCGTGAACCGCACCATTCCGCTTATTCTGGCGGTCGCTCTATTCATGGAAAACATGGATTCGACCGTCATTGCGACATCGTTGCCGGCGATCGCCATCGACATCCACACCAGCCCGATCGCGCTCAAGCTGGCGCTGACCGCCTATCTGGTATCCCTGGCGATCTTCATTCCGATCAGCGGCTGGATGGCCGACCGCTTCGGCGCCAAGAATGTCTTCCGCGCCGCGATCGCCGTGTTCATCATCGGTTCGGTCGCCTGCGCCATGTCCAATTCGTTGCCGGCTTTCGTGGTCTCACGCTTCCTGCAAGGCATTGGCGGCGCCATGATGACGCCGGTCGGACGCCTGGTGCTGGTACGCGCCACGCCGAAAAGCGAGCTCGTCGCCGCCATGTCGTGGCTGACCGTCCCGGCTCTGGTCGGCCCCCTGGTCGGTCCACCGGTCGGCGGCTTCATCACAACCTATTTCACCTGGCACTGGATTTTTCTGATCAATGTACCGATCGGGCTGATCGGGATCTGGCTGGCCACGCGTTTCCTGCCGAAGACCGACGCCGCGCAGACGCCGCCGCTCGATTTCATCGGTTTCGTGCTGAGCGGGCTGGCGGCATCGGGCATTGTGTTCGGCCTGTCGGTGGTCAGCCTGCCGGCCCTGCCGCCGGCTGCCGGCTTTATCACCGTTGCCGTCGGGCTGGCATCGGCGGTGCTTTATCTGCTGCACGCGCGCCACGCCAAGAATCCGCTGCTGGCGCTCGAGCTGTTTCGCAATCGGGTGTTCCGCTCGTCAGTGCTCGGCGGCGGACTGTTCCGCATCGGCATTGGTGCCGTACCTTTTCTTTTGCCGCTGATGTTCCAGATCGGTTTCGGGTTGACGCCGTTCCAGTCCGGCATGATCACCTTCGTCTCGGCAATCGGCGCCATAGGCATGAAATTCGTCACCGCCCTGATCTTCAGGGTCGCGGGCTTCCGCCGTGTGCTGATTTCAGGCTCGCTCATCGCTGCCGCGTCGATTGCCATCAACGGCCTGTTCACACCCGACACGCCCTATGGGCTGATCCTCGCCATGCTGCTCGCCGGGGGCTTCATCCGTTCGATGTTCTTCACCGGCATCAACGCGCTTGCCTATGCCGAGATTTCAGCCGCCGACACCAGCAAGGCGACGCCGATCACCGCGGTGTTCCAGCAGTTGGCAATCGCGCTCGGTGTGGCGCTGGCCGGCGGCATCCTGGAAGTGTCGACCAAGATCCATGGCGGCCCACTGACGCTGAGCGACTTCCACACCGCCTTCTTCATCGTAGCGGCGATGTCGGCGGCAGCCTCGCTGTCGTTCATGCGGCTGGCGCCGGACGCCGGCAATGCCGTGTCGGGACATGGCCGACTGACACCGCCGAAGACGCTGGAGCCGGTGAGCCCGCCGGGGAGTTGACCTTTGCTCGTACTTACGGACGCCGGAGGCGCCCCCCTCTGTCCTGCCGGACATCTCCCCCACGTGGGGGGAGATCGGACGTGACATCGGCTTTCGCCAATATTCAACGTTGCAGGATTAGACAGCGCGCCGAAGCTGCCAATCTCCCCCCTCGTGGGGGAGATGTCCGGCAGGACAGAGGGGGGCGCGAAGGATCGCTACAGAGCGATTTTCACGCCGCGCCGTTTCCGCCTTTAAAATCCTTCGCCAACAAATACAGCTCCACCGACTCATCGCGCGAGGCCGGCGGCTTGACGTGATGGACCGAGCGGAAATTCCGCTTCAGCCTCGCCAGCAATTCGTTTTCGGCGCCGCCCTGAAAGGTCTTGGCGAGGAAGTGGCCGCCCGGCTTCAGTACCGACAGCGCGAAATCGGCCGCCACCTCGCAAAGATGCATGGTGCGGATGTGGTCGGTCCGCTTGTGGCCGGTGGTGGGTGCGGCCATGTCGGAGAGCACGATGTCGGGCTGGCCGCCCAGCGCCTCGGCCAGCTTCTGCGGCGCCTGAGGATCGAGGAAATCCATCAGCAGCACCGGCGCGCCCGGCACCGCGTCCATCTCCAAATAGTCGATGCCGACGACGTTCGGGTGTTCCGCGGTAGATTTCGTACGTGCGGCGGCGACCTGGCACCAGCCGCCGGGTGCCGCACCAAGGTCGATCACCTTCATGCCTGGCTTGAGCAAATGGTGCTTGTCGTCGATCTCGATCAGCTTGTAGGCCGCGCGCGAGCGATAGCCGTCGGCCTTCGAGCGCTGGACATACGGATCGTTGATATGGCGCTGCAACCAGCGGCGCGACGATTCCTTCAAGCCGCTTTTCTTCTTGATCTTCGTCTTCAGCACGCGAATGCTGGCCGAACTCGGCTTTTCCGGTTTCTTCGTCATTGCCGGCCACGCCCACTGTTTCGCCAGACGCCGTCATCGGCCATCAATTCGCTCAATATGCCCTCGCGCAGGCCGCGGTCGGCGACACGCAGCCGCTCCGACGGCCAGACGGCACGTATCGCCTCCAATATGGCGCAGCCGGCCAGAACCAGGTCGGCGCGGTCGGCGCCGATGCAAGGATTGGCGACGCGCTGCTGGAAATCCCAGCCGACCAGCTTTTCGACCATGCGGTCGACGCTGTCGCGATCCATCCACAGCCCGTCGACGCGGCGGCGATCGTAGCGTTCGAGATCGAGATGGACGCCGGCCAGCGTCGTCACCGTGCCCGAGGTGCCTAGCAAATGGAATTTCGGGCTGGACAGGAGGTGGCTCAGCCGGTCGCGCCCGTCGAAGGCGCGCAGCCGCATTGCAACATCCTCGACCATGGCGCCAAAGATCTCGCGCGTTACCGTGCGGCCGCCAAAACGCTCGGCCAGCGAGACGACACCGACCGGCAGCGAGGTCCACGAGACGATATGGTTGGCAAGCCTTGGCGAGCGATGGCCGGTGAGGTCGATCAGCGCGATTTCGGACGAGCCGCCGCCGATATCGAACAGCACGACGCCTTGCGTGTCGCGCTCGACCAGCGAGCCGCAGCCCGACACCGCCAGCCGCGCCTCGGTCTGGCGGTCGATGATCTCGAGCTTCAGGCCGGCCTCGCGTTCGACGCGCTCGAGGAACTCGACGCCGTTGGCGGCGGTGCGGCAGGCCTCGGTGGCGATCAGCCTGGCCTTCCTGACCTTGCGGTTGCGCAATTTGTCACCGCAGATCTTCAGCGCCTCGACCGCGCGGTCCATTGCAGCCTCGCCGAGCCGGCCGTTGGCGGTAAGGCCTTCGCCCAGCCTGACGATGCGCGAGAAGGCATCGATGACGCGGAACTGGCCATGACGCGTCGGCACCGCGACCAGCAGACGGCAATTGTTGGTGCCGAGATCGAGCGCGGCAAACACCGGCAACTCCTGCAGCGGTGGCGGCGTGCGGGCACCTTGCCCCGGCCTTGGCGACGTTGCCGGGGCTGAGGGCGGAGGCACGTAAGCCGCTGGCTGGGGCGGAGGCGCGGCCGGGGTCTCGTTGGCGGCGGGCACCGAAGCGCCGGCCGCCAGCGGACGAGCCTCGTCGCGCGCGAAAACCTTGCGCCCGCGCCGGCGCTTGCGCCGCTTCTTGGGTTTGCCGTTCTGATGCGGGCCTTTTTGGTCTTGGCCCTTTTGGTGCTGGGACGTGTCGCCAGTCTGTCCGTTGCCGGACCGGGGCTGCACCTGACGGCCGTAGCGTCCGGTGGATGGGCTTGCCTGGCCGGACGGCGTCGGCGAACCCCTGGACACGCCCACTTCCGGCGCACCAGCGCCGGCTTCGTGGTCTTCCACTGTGGTTCCTTCCGGCGCCGCGCGAACCGGAGACCGGACGCAGCAGGCGCATTTACATGTTCAAGTTGCCGCCAGACTATCAGCGCCGGGCCGGATCACCAAGAGTGCTCGCGGCGAATTTTGCCGGCGGCATTGTCTCGCCCGTGCCCTCGGCCCGATGATGGCGCGCCTTCCCGGTTGAATAGCCGGCTTCAATGAGGCATTTCTGAAATGGAGGGCGAAACCATTCGGGACCGCGGGCGGTTTTCCTGCTGCGAACCGGAAAAAGGGTACGGGCTGCAACGCATGATCCTCACGCCATGAACTGGAGGCGCTATTTCTGGCCCGTGATCGGCATCGCCGCCGTGGTGTTCTCGCTGTGGCTGCTGCTGCACGAATTGCGCGGCATATCGCTCGACGATGTCTGGGACGGCATCGTCGCCATCCCGGCGCGCGGCTGGGTGCTGGCGGCGCTGAGCTCGGTCATTGCCTATGCCTCGCTCGCCGGTTACGACCACATCGCGCTTCTGCACATCGGCAAAAAAGTCTCGTGGCTGTTCGTCACCTTCTGCTCGTTCACCACCTACGCGCTGTCGCACAATATCGGCGGCTCGGTGTTTTCCGGTGCGGTGATCCGTTACCGCGCCTATGGCACCAGGGGCCTGACCGGGCAGGATGTCGGCGTTCTGGTGGCGATCTGCTGGATCACCTTCGTGCTGTCGACGCTGTTCGTCTCAGGCCTCGTCCTGCTGCTCGAGCCTGAGGTGATCGACCGGTTTTCCGGCACGCCGCACCACAAGCTGTCGCAAGCGGCAGGACTCGCCATGCTGCTCGTGGTGGCGGCCTATGTCTTCGGCAGCTGGCTGCATCTGAGGCCGCTGAGAATCGGCAGCTTTCAGCTGCACTACCCGGCGCTGCCGATCGTGGCGCGGCAATTGCTGGTCGGCCCGATCGAGCTGCTGGCGGCGGCGGCGATCATCTTCTTCGCCCTGCCCGCCGCCGGCAATCCCGGCTATTTCGTCGTGCTCGGCGTCTTCTTGGTGTCGTTCTCGATCGCGCAGATCTCGCATGCGCCGGGCGGGCTCGGCGTCTTCGAGGTGGTGTTCCTCGCCGGCTTGTCACATATGGACCAGGTCGGCGTGCTGGCGGCGCTGCTGGTGTTCCGGCTGTTCTACCTGATCATCCCGCTGCTGATCGCACTCGGCGTCGTGCTCTATTTCGAGCGCTCGCAATTCAGCCGCAGCGAGAATTGAATGCGCCAGAAGCCGACGATTGAACCCAGACACAGGGTTGACTATTTTCCGGCGGCGGCTACAAGGCACGCGCGGCGACATCGGTTTTCGACAGCCGCGCCTGCTGGGGAATAGGTTAACGGTAGACCCACGGACTCTGACTCCGTTAGTCCTGGTTCGAATCCAGGTTCCCCAGCCACTTGATTTCACTCACATTTCCGGCTGCTCAGACCCGACCCGCTAGTGTCAGTTGGGCACTTGGTTGGGAATTTTTTTCCCCTCAAGCTTTGCGATGGCTTTTTCGCCAGCGCCGTATCTCGCACAAGGTAGTGCACATCAAAATTGAGCGTACGTCACGAAGGCTATGGCCGGTCAATGTGGCTATCTCCGCCTCGGTTGCGCCGACCAGTGTAAGCCGGGTAACCCCAATGCGCGGTCACGAAATAGGAGCGTGTTACTCCTATCCCAGATATAATGACCTATGCAGATTATCCAGCTTCTGCTCTCTTTTTTCCAATAAATTTGCACGGACTATTGGTTTGTCCGGTCTATTGTCGCACTAAATGCCCGGGGGGCCTGAACGATGGTCGATATTTCCGCAACAGTGAGGCTTCGCCCAACCCGGATTGCGTTACTTGTAAAGCCAACCGATATGGGATCGATCCGTCGGTTCATGCAGGTTTGCACGTGCCTTTGGGGAGGTGCCTATAATCCTATTATCCCTGTCTTTCAGAAGCCGCCTACGGCTTGGATGTCGCGCACGCGAGACAGAGTTAAGGGTTACAATGTGGCCCGTGGATACGTTCAGTTTTTCGAGCCGGAAGTTTTCGTCGAAGCTCAAGAAGGACTTGCCGAAGCCATCGGATTAGCGGCATTGCGTAATGATCGCCTCGCCCGGACGTCGGTTATTGGATTGGACGCTCTCCTCAGAAAGCGGGAGGACCGCAACTGGTCCGAACTCAGCATGGGACTGAGCATAGTAGACCCACTCGCTGAGATTTACGAAACCGAGCGGCGCTTTCGGCTTCGCGATGCACGCCCTGCTGTGGCTGTACCAGTCGATCCAACGAGCGCTTTAGTTGAAGCTGTCTTCGGAGACTATCCGGCCGATGAGGCCTCTGACTATTTCGCTAAAAGCTATGCCAATGTCTTCAAACCAGAAGTGATGAAAGCTGACCACGCGCTTTGGCGAAACGTGTTCTTAGATGGAGCACAGACTCCGCTACGCACTACCCAGTACGGACTCGAAGTTCAGCGTTCCTGGCAACATGATCTGGTGGTATTTATTTTCGACCCTCGCCGCTCGATTGACGTTATCGATCTGTGGAACATGCGTTCGGAGCCTAGCCCGGTACTGCCAGTGCCAATCGATTGGGCTGATGTTCTAGCCGATGACATTGCACACATTCTACAAGATGAAACTCGCCCGCTCCAAGGCAATCCGAACGGGGCCATGCACCATCCAACGATTGAGTTTGCGCGGTCGATCTCTGATGACGTCCAAAACTCAACCGTGGAAAAAATCATTGCAGCAGCCGGCGACTTCACACCTTCGGTGAAGAGATGGCGCAATGAGATATGGGTGCCTCAGAACACACTGCACCCGCGATATTTAAGGGCAGAAATCACCGCGCGCGACAAGCGATTTGCGCTGACAACGGATGATAAGTGCATGATCCAGTTCGATGCATTGGCCCCGGATTTTGCAGAGCGCTATGGCGGCCAAAACGCCCGCTGGGTCAACACTGCCCGGATCGGAACTTACGGCAACAATATTGCCGTGGCGACAGTGTTCCCATTCAACACCTTCGACCGACACTGGCCGAGCCTCGACACTATGGGCAACGAAGTTCTGGTTGGTGCCGAGGGTTGGTCATTCGTTCAGAAATATAAGGATTCCGTCGAGTCCTTCAGGGCAATCAGCCACGAGAATGCGGTGATCGGCTCCCTCAAAGTGTTTGGAATTGAAGCTATAGCTTCCGATGCTGGATTGGTCGCAGGGCAGGTACTCAACCACCTAGAAGGATTCTGGGGCGTGCACCTCCTCGCCAATCTCGATACGTTGGCGCTTTTGAACAGCATGGCAGGCAGTCTTCGAAAACGCCAGCTTGGGGATGATGCTGCGGAGGAGCATTTGGGCGGCAAGTCCAGATCCCTAAACGTTTGGCACACTCATATCGAGAAGCGAAATAGCAAGGGATTGTTTAGCAAGGTTAAGCTTGAGGACTTCACGCGCAGAAACATCATTCGACTTGGCATCGAAACAGGCTGCCCACACTGTCAATTCGAGAACTGGCATAGCCTAGCGGAGACCCAATACGAACTAACATGTGAACGGTGTCTGAAGGTTTACCCGTTTCCCCAGTCGGGACTCAAAAAGAATAACGGTAATTGGGCATTCCGGGCGATAGGACCGTTTGCTGTGCCGGACTATGCCCGTGGCGCATACGGCGCAATATTGGTCGCGCGTGTCTTCGACAGGCTGTCTGGAGGCGGCTCTGATGCAATGACGTTCTCGACTGCGCTGAAGTTAAGATTTGATGGTATTGAGCGGGAAGCTGACTATGTGATTTTCAAGGCTGCATCGGACATGGATACGAACCGGCCGCCAGACCTCATCATCGGTGAGGCGAAATCGCTTGGTGATGGTGAGCTTCTGAAAAAGGCCGACATCGACCGGATGATTGATATTGGCTCTCGACTCCCCGGTTCTTACCTTGTTGTGTCAGTGCTGAGAAACAGCTTCACGGTAAAAGAAAAGCAATTGCTGACGCGTTTGGTCAAATGGGGCCGACGACTGAATAACGATTTCCGTCCAACAAATCCCGTGATCCTCTTCACCGGGAACGAGCTACTTTTCGAGTTTCATTTGACTGACGCTTGGAAGAAGTTGGGCGGTACGCACGCCAAGTTCGCCAGCTATGAGGACACCCATGACCTTGACGCCATCGCGAATGCCACCCAGTCGATCTATTTAGACATACCAACATTTGACGAGGAACGCCGGAAGCATTGGGAACGTAAGCATCAGAAGAGGAAAAGCGCGCTCAAAGGCGAGGCTCCTAGCCAAATGAAAGACGGGAACAGTGAGCAAACGAAAACGGTGGGATAACTGCGGTCTTTGCGGAGAATTCAAAATCACCACGCGGGAACACGTCGTACCCAAGTGCCTCTATCCGCCGTCGAAGGCCACCAGCAAATTTCAGCGGATCATCATTGCGGCTTGCTCCGAATGCAACAACGGAACGGCCGACGACGACGCGCATTTTAGAAACGTGATCCTCGTGGCCGGCGACGCAACCGACGCTGTGAATGAAATCTGGCATGGAGCCGCCCGACGGGCCTTCGCAGAAGTCGATGGCAAGCGCCGCCTCAAAGACCTTTTTGCCCTGATGAAACCAGCACCAGATGCCGGTCCCGACCGATATAGGATTTATCCAGCCGACGATGAGCGGATCTTACGAATCGTTCGCAAGGTCGTGCGCGGATTGTCCAAGCACCATGGACTCCCCTCACCTATCAAAGATCATCAGGTCTTCGCAGATGTCATGCGTTTTGCGATTCCTGGTGAGATTCTTGGCGCGATGCATTTTGAATCGGCGGAGCCAGATATTTTTGACTATCGCTATCTTCTATTGTCGGAACCGTCCTATACGCAATCCATTTGGGTGCTACGCTTCTTTCAGCGGACCTCATTCGTCGCCATGGTGCTCGATGCCAATGCGGACAATTGATCGCGCCCTCAGTAACCAATATCCCAACACGGACTCTGACTCCGTTAGTCCTGGTTCGAATCCAGGTTCCCCAGCCATGATTTTGTGATACTATTTAAGTTCGCCTTTTTGTCGCTGCTTCACAAGAATTCGAACCGAATCGATCTTGATAGGGATTGTCGTTTCACCTTTCACTGGCGAAACGCGAAGTTCAAGCTTTTCAATGCCTCTAATTTTAAGCTCAGGTAAAACACTCGCTGCATCAAGGGTTACCAAGAACTGAGCGCCGCCGGGTTGATTTTTTGTTGACGCACCAAACACGTTGAACCGACCCACGGCTACCTCTTTTTGTTCGAGCGCAGCTTGGGCAGGAAATTTCACGAATACATTGAACGATGTACTCGGCTCTTCGGTAGCACGAATTTCCAATTCAATTGATGCGTCAGAAATCTCCACAGCACCTACTGTCATCAGATCGGGCGTAGTAGCGAGGTCAACTACAGCCCCTGTTCCAACCACGGTGATTGATTCACCTTTCCCCATTTCGGCGATCATCACCTTTCGCGACGATTGAATATCCAATGTAGTGATCACCTCCTCCACGAGGGGAACGGTATCATAATCATACTCCAAGTACGGCAGGTCTAAAGATTTAAGCACTGCCATTTCCGTACGTTCACCATTACGATCAGCGAAAGCAAACGACACGTTTTCCCAGTCGCTGCGGAAAGACCCCTCGTCTGACTTGCCTTTGGACGATCTCCGCCACATTTCCCATAGGCGATCTATACTGCAATGGTGGATCCAGAATATTGGGTCACGCGCGGCCGTAGGGACGCTACCCATCCCGGCATCAATTCCGGAACCTCCAATAGCGCCGTGGACATTGCCGTGGGGAGCGTTGTTAAGACTTCGACTAAAACCACTCATATCACCTGGTTTGTAAAGCCCATCGGCCTTAAATGCGACCGTTGACGTGACATCCGACTCTTCAAGTTCCGCAGGGTTGCTTTCCTTGTTCATTTTAGCGTCTCTGTGTTCATACCATAGCAGGTTCCCTGCTTGTGATCCGTTTATGGCAACTCGAAACTCAGGAGGCAGGGCGCGACCGAAGGAAGAGTTTTTCTGGGAGTAGTCCCAATACGGCAATGCGAAGTCATCCCCTACAAGTGAGGCAACGATTCTCTCGAAGTGCCACAGATAAAGTCGGTGCCATCCTAAGAAAAAGTACTCTACATTGTCCGTATGCTGGCAGGTTGCCCATGTTCTCACTGCAGAAGAGGTGCCAATCGCCAGAATACGATGCCTTTTGACAGCGTCTGCTTGTTCATTTGACATGCCGCTGGTTGAGAATATGGCATCAAATGCCTCCTCCGAATTGTCTTCTGGATGAACCCAGTGGATATTTGCCTGGAATTTCCATGATCTTGGGTCGTGTCGAGGGAACTTGGTTTCGTCTCTCATAAGCTTTACCGCCTCGCGATAGCGCGACAGCATCCCTCGTCCCTCTGGAGTGCTGACCTCCGAGCGAATGCGTGAAGTGGCGGTTTGTGCCTTGAAGACCGTTCCCGCTAGACCGACGAATGCAGAGCCTCCAACAATTACATCTCTTCGCGTAACCATGTTGATCCTCATGTTGCGTTCGGTGTCTAGACATCATGTCCTGGATGGAACTGCTTCATCGACCTTTGACGCTCGCAGGTATTAGGCCAACAACGACCCTCTGCTTGTTGTAACTAACCGCCACACCATAGTGACAATCTTGATAGTTGGGATCGGCATACTCAACAGGCGTCAGGGTCAACACCTGCGTTACCTGCCCCACCGGTGGAAGTGCGGAAAGTTCTAGTTGGAGGATGAGCGGATTATCCTGAGGGCTCGCTTTCGCAAGGCTCAGTTTATAATCTGGAGTTGGAGCGAGAAATTGCCCCGTTACCAGGAGCGCCGAACAGCCCGTGTCCGTAGGCACATAGGTCGCGGAGAACGATCCCGATACCAGCCCGACATCATCTGCGGCCAAAGCAGCCGGCGACATTAGGGATGCGACGATCCCAGTCACGATATGCAGCGTCGAGTATCTCATTTCTGTACTCCTCATTAGAGAAACATGGTCTCAGCTTCACTCCGGCCAACAATGGTTATTCAGGGCAGAGACAATTTCGCTGCACTGGTCCGCCATAAGAAATCGCCCGTCCAACCCGCGCGTTCGGAGTTCGCCAACGCCCGGATTATCGAATGCTCTTCGGTGCCCACCAAGGGAATGGCCAGGGAACCGGCAAGCCTTCCCCACTCATCAAGGCTTTGGTCGGCTCACTGGCGCCTTCGATCTTGGCTTCCATTTTGTTCGTCGAACTGTGAATCCTGACACCAATTACCCACGCAGGAACGGGGAACGCCTTGACGACGCCTATGGTCGTGAAGACTTGCAGTACGAAGCCAGTTGGCTGTGTCGCCACAAAGTCGAGATCAAGAATACCGTCCTTCGGGGGAGTTATATATATCCATGGCGCAAGATCGGGATGCGTCCATCCGGTTGTTGGAACCGATCCCTTGGCCGATACTGCGATGGCTGGCGGATTCTCGGGAATTACGATCAGGCTCTCAATATGCACGTCCTCGACAGAATAAACACGCGATTGCATAGCTTCCTCCCTTACAGCCCTGGTTGTTCGCGTTTAGTACAGAACGAGCTCCGTCCTTCTGTTGTCCACAAAAGGTACCTGTCGTCCCCGCCGAACCAGCAACGAATGCTCAATCCCAAGTATCTTCCGCACGCTCGCTAGCGCCGCCTCGTTCACCTCGATATACGCGACGATGTACCACTCGCCGTTTTCTTCCCTCGCCATGCCCATCGGCTCGGCGCGCCATTTGAGGGCGCCGTGGTGCGGCATGAAGTACGTCTCCTGGACGCCGCCGACGGCGCTGAGGCCCTCGTCGAGAGAGTATTCCATTACCGCGCAGCACAGCTGCGTCAGCGTTCCCCTCAGTCCAGCAGTTCGCTTGTCGGGAACGACAAATGTGCGGGTCCATTCGGCCCAGTCGGGACGTCTTGGGACGCCCGATTTTTCGCACATGTGAGAAAAGACCTCCGAGACCATGTGCGGCTCGCTCGTTGGGATCAATCGAGCCGAAGTCACTACGCGATCGTCTTCAATGCCCAGCAGGTATGTCGCCGCATCCGTATCGAATTGATCCAGCTCGCGACCATCCGGGCTCGGAGGGCGCCAGCGTTTTTGATGCACGAAGAAATCGTGCCGGCGGCGCAGAAACTCGTCGAATTCGTTTTCGTAGAGATGCTTGTTATGCGCGTTGACTACATGGGCCGTTATCATGGCGCGATCCCCCGATCGTTCTCGCAGGGATATTTGCAGCCTCGCTAATGTACGTCACCTGTCCGATAGGACAGTTGACGCGGCTAGAGCAGGACGGTCGTCCTGCTCTAGCTCTTTGTTTCTTCGCATGATCTTATCCGAAAAGTCTGCAACTTTTCGGGATCATGCTCTAGGGGTGGATCAGGCGCCGGCGCACTGCCTCGACGACCGCCTGCGTGGTCGTTGCGACGCCAAAAGCCTCGCGGGCCCGCGTTGAGTGCCATTTGACGGTGCGCTCGGTCAGACCAAGGATCTGGGATGTCTCCGACGAGGTCTTGCCGGCCGCGGCCCAGAGCAGCACTTCTTTTTCGCGGTCGGTCAGCACGCCCTCATCGTCATCATTATCATCCGCCAAGGCCTGGATCGACATGCCGGCATAGACCGCCATCGTCACCAGTTGCACTTGATGGCGCGGCGAAAGGGTGCAGGACTTCGCGGAAGAGGCAAACGACAGCACGGATTGCCAATGGTGAATGCTGAGCATCGGCACAGCGAAGCCGCTACAGATGCCGAACTCCGTCGCCTCGCCGGCGACGCGTCGTGAACCTTCCGTATCCGACCACTTTGCCGGGACTTCGGACCAGAGGAACGGCTTCAGGGTCTTTGCCGAGTAGATGCAAACACCATCCACCGCGGCATGCTCGGCCTCGACATAGCGTTCGAACCAGCCGGCCGGCCAGCCATTCAGTTCAACCATCGGCGCAAGCTTCTGACCGCTGAGCGGCACTCCGCTCAGGATAAGGTGCTCGAAGCCGAGGTTCCTCACGGTATCGAGAAGGTCGCTCAGCAGCGGCCCGGTGGCTGTGTGTTTCCTGCAGCGTTCGACAAAGTCGAACACGTCTGAATCGATCATCACAGAGACCCCCGTCTCCACGCCCGAAAACAAACTTTAACTCAAATTAGCAACTTCGAATACTCCCAATAAGTGTGTCCGCCACGCAGGACGCGTGGACCAAAATCAGCTAAATCAGCCAGACGTGATCAGCGAAGCAGGACCCCCAAGCATGACGCCATCATTGCCGAAACGAAACGAGCCGTTCCGGGCCGGCGAAACCGCGCTGCTGCTGGTCGACATGCAACGGGTCTGGCTGGAGCCCGGCGCCGATCCGGCGCATCCGGAGCGCGGTCCCGACCACTATTTCTACCGGCAGACGGCGTCGCGAACGATCCCCAACCAGGAACGCCTGCTGGCGGCGGCGCGGGCCAACGGCGTCGAGGTGCTCCATACCATCATCCAAAGCCTGACCGAGGATGGCCGCGACTGCTCGCTCGACCACAAGCTGACGCCGATTCATATCGCGCCGAGCCGGCCGGAAGGCCTGCCGGTGCCGTCGCTGGCACCGGTCGGCGACGAGATCATGCTGCCGAAGACGTCGTCGGGAGTCTTCAATTCGACCAACATCGATTATGTCCTGAAAAACCTCGGCGTGCGTTACCTGATCGTCGCCGGCATCATGACCGACCAGTGCGTCGACATGGCGGTGCGCGATGCCGCCGATCGCGGCTACCTCGTCACCTGCGTATCAGACGCTTGCGCCGCTGCCTCGCAGGAGCGCCATGATGGCGCGCTCGAGGCTTTCGGCGGCTATTGCTGGATCGCCGACACCGCCATCATTACTGCCCGTTTCGAAGCCTTGGGAAAAGCTACATGACATCGACCGTCGAACCGCTCGTTGCCGTCGTCACCACCGACCTTTCGGCGATCACGCGCGGCCGCTCCGTCGTCGAAAGCAAGCTGCAGAAGATCGCCGCGACCGGCGTCGGCTGGCTGCAGGCCAATCTGTCGCTGACGCCCTTCAATTCCATCGTCGACCCCAATCCCTGGGGCTCGTCCGGCGATGTGCGGCTCATTCCCGATCTCAACGCGCGGTTTCGCACGGCGCTGACCGGATCGCCGACACCGTTCGACATGGTCGCCGGCAACATCGTCGAACTGGACGGCAGCCCGTGGGTCGGCTGTACGCGGACCATGCTGAGCGATGCGCTGGCGGAGTTGAAGGCGGCGACCGGGCTTTCCGTCATCGCCGCGTTCGAGCATGAATTCCATATCGAGGGCGACTTTGGGCCGGCTCATTCGATGTCGTTGGCCGCATTGCGCCGCGCCGATCCGTTTGCCGCCAATCTGATAGCGGCGCTAGCGGAAGCCGGCGTCGCGCCCGAAGTGGTGATCGCCGAATTCGGCACCGACCAATTCGAGGTGACATGCGAGCCAGCCGATGCGCTCGCCGCGGCCGATCGCGCGGTCGCCATCCGTGAGATCACGCGCGAAGTCGCGCGATGTGCCGGCTGGCGGGCGAGCTTCGCGCCCAAGATCGCGCCGGATGCCGTCGGCAACGGCGTCCACATCCATTTCAGTTTCGTCGACGAGGCCGGCAAGCCGGCGACCTACGATCCGGCCCAGCCGGGCGGTCTTTCCAGCCGGACCGCTTCGTTCTGCGCCGGCGTGCTGCGCCACCTGCCCGCAATCACCGCCATGACGGCGGCAAGTGTGTCGTCCTACTACCGGCTGAAGCCGCATAGCTGGAGTTCGTCCTACACCTGGCTTGCCGATCGCGACCGCGAGGCGAGCCTGCGCATCTGCCCGACGGTGACAATCGGCGGGCGCGATCCGGCGCGGCAGTACAACATCGAATACCGGGCAGCCGACGCCACCGGCAATCCCTATCTGTCGCTGGCGGCGATCGTGCGCGCCGGGCTGGAAGGGCTGAAGGCCAAGCTGCCGGCGCCGCCGCTGGTCACCGGCGACCCGACGCAGATGAGCGCCGCCGAACGCAAGAAGCTTGGCCTCGTACGGCTGCCGGAAACGCTGCCGGCGGCACTCGACGCGCTCGTTGCCGACAAGACCGTGACAGGATGGTTCGCGCCGGTGTTCGTCGAGACCTTTGTCGGCCTCAAGCGGCATGAGACCGAGCGCCTTGCCGGGCTTGATCCAGTGGCAGTCTGCGACCTTTACCGGACGCTGTATTGATGGCTGAGCCGCTTGCCAACGCCATCCTACCGGAAGGTTGGCCACCCGCGGTCGACGCAATCAACGAAACGGGGCGTTCCGATATCGTTCTGATATGCGAGCACGCGTCAAATCACATCCCGGCCGAGTATGCGCGGCTTGGTCTCGACAGCAGCCATTTGCAGCGCCATATCGCCTGGGATATCGGCGCCGCCGAAGTGACCCGCCTTCTGTCGAAGCTGCTCGATGCTCCGGCCTTCCTCAGCTCCTATTCGCGGCTTTTGATCGATCTCAACCGGCCGCTTGGTTCCAGCGGCAGCATTCCGGTGCTATCGGAGGACACTGAAATCCCCGGCAATGTCGGCCTCGATCCGGAGGAACGAAGCCGGCGTGCCGAAATCATGTTCACGCCGTTTCATAACCGCGTGGCCGCCCATCTCGACGACCGGGCGAGGCAGGGCAGAGCGACGCGGATCGCGGCGATTCACTCCTTCACGCCGGTCTACCTCAGTGTTGGAAGGCCCTGGCACGCCGGCGTGCTTTACGATCGGGCAGTCGATTTCGGCCAGGCAGTGCTTGCCGGCCTGCGCGCCGACAGTGCGCTCAACGCCGCGGCAAACGAGCCCTATGTGATCAGCCGCGACGGCGACTATGCCATACCGGTCCATGGCGACGATCGCGGCATTCCCGCAATCCTCATCGAGATCAGGCAGGATTTGCTGGCGGGCCGCTCCGGCATCGAGGAATGGGCGAAGCGGCTGGCCACAGCGTTACCGGCGCAGACAAAGGCTTTGTGAACAAGCTCGGCTCAGTAGCGCAATGCGAGAGCCGAGCCGTCGGTGAAAAGCCTCCACCCGTCCTCAGGAGAAGATTTGCGACAGTTCTTCGACGCTGGTGCCTTCCTTGACCTGACGCAGCTCGACATAGCTGACCGCCGTGGCCACCGACAGCACCATCGACAGTACGGTCGACACCAAGGCTGCCGCCACATCGGCAATGATCCCACCCAACATGACGATGACTGCCAGCATCACCCACTGGATGACCATCGCGATGATCATCAGGATCAGGAAGAGGCCAAATAGCGGCCAGCGGCTGCCCTTGGTCAGGACACGGCTGCGCGACATGGAGCCAAACACGCCAAGCCGCTCCTGGATCAGAACCGGCACCGCCACGCACCATCCGAGCCATAAGATGATGCCGGGAACCAGCAAGGCTATCGACGCCAGGCCCGCACCCAGGCCGACGAGCAGGCCAATACCAAGGGTCGGCAGCAAATTGCGGATGGCTATCTGAATGCAGTCGCCAAAGGTCGGCCGCTTGCCGTTCAAGTCCTCGATCGTCGCCCGCACCAGCGCCGACTGGAGCAGCAGCGCGAAAACGAAGGACAGCAATCCCGCAATAACCGTAATCCATGAATTCTGAAACATCATCGAGGGATCGGCCGCGGCGCCGGGGTCGCCCTGCAGAACCGCATCTAGTTGCGGTTGGCTCCACAGCCGAAGAATAATCGCCGGCAAGCCTGAAAACAGCAGCGCGAGCCCAAGGCATAAGCCGATGTTGCGGCCGATCACGGCGAAGCTGTTGTTGAACACTCTGCCGATCTCGAATTTCTCAGGCCGTTCCAGTGTCGTTGAAGCCATGATTCCCCCCGTGTTTCGCCGTAACAGTATCACGGCGCCCTAATAGCAATTCTGCCAAGATTAACCGTGGGCGTCCAGCCCACTTGCAATTCTTGTGCTGCATTGTCAGTGTCGGCTGGGAACTGCAGGTTGCAGGGGAGCGGGTGACGGTGGCACAGCCAGGCACAGCGGAAGCCGAATGGCTGACCAATCTGCACAAGCAGCTGATCGCCGATGAGTCGATCCAGTTCGACCTGCCGGCCTATGTGCCGCCCCAGCCGCCCGACTGGCTGAAGCCGCTGCTCGATCTTTTGTCATCGCTCGGTCCCTACATGATCTATCTGTTCTGGGGGGCGGTGATATCGGGCGCCGCAATCATCCTGCTTTTGGTCTTCTTCGAGGTGAAAGGCATCGCCTGGCACCTGCCGTGGCAGCGCGCGCGGCCCGAGGCCGAGGCCGAAGAGACCTGGCGTCCCGACGCGGGCGCCGCGCAGATCCTGCTGTCGGAAGCGGATGCGCTGGCCGCACGCGGCGACTATGACGAGGCGGTTCACTTGCTGCTTCGGCGCAGCGTCGCCGATATTGCCAGCCGGCTGCCGGACTTCCTGCGCCCGTCGCTCACCGCGCGCGACATCGCCAATGCTCCTTCCCTGCCGGGAAGGGCACGCCATGCGTTTACCGAGATCGCCCGCATTGTCGAGACGGCGCTGTTCGCGCGCCGGCCGGTCGGCGCGGAAGGCTGGCGGCAAGCACGCGGCGCCTATGAACGTTTCGCCTTCCGGGATGCCTGGACGTGAGCGCACCGGCGGTCGAGGCGCAGGAGCCGTTCAATCGAAAGACACTGTTTTGGGGGATTTTCGCCAGCCTGCTTGCGGCAGCCGGTTTCTTCCTGCTGTCCACCTATGCTCCCGATTTCCGGCAACCCGGCAATGGCGGCGCCACGCCGTTGTCGAAAAGCGGCGTCGGCTACGCCGGTCTGGCGGAATGGCTGAAGCTGACCGGCGAACCGCCCTTCATGGCGCGGACCGAGGACGATCTCGGCACCGACATGCTGCTGATCGTCACCATCTCGCCCGACAGCGATCCGGAGGCTCTCGACCACATCCTCAACCTTCGTCAGGACCAGAACACGCTCTTCGTGCTGCCCAAGTGGCAGATCCTGCCGCTGCAGGAGCACGAAGGCTGGAATATGAAATTCGGGCGATTGCCCGGTTCGGTGGTGAACGAATGGCTTGGCCGGATCGCCGATGCAAAGATCGGTGCTGGCCAGAGTACGCCAAAGCAACTCGACATCGAGGGCCAGCTCGTCAACACCCCGGACGAATTGCAGTGGGTAGCGGACGAACACCCGGTCATTGCAGCCGGCAAAGGCCAGGCCGTCCTGACGCAAGTGGAGAACAAGCCGTTCTATATCCTGACCGACCCCGACCTGATCAACAACGCCGCCCTCAAGGATCCCGACAAGGCGGCAGCCGCGCTCGGGCTGATCGCCTTGCTCCAGCCGGACGACGGGCCGGTGATGTTCGATCTGACGCTGCACGGCGCGGGGCGGAAGTATGATCTGGCCAAGCTTCTGGTCGAGCCGCCCTTCCTGGCGCTGACACTGACGATCCTGGTCGCTGCGGCGCTGGCGTTCCTGCATGGCCTCGGCCGATTCGGCCCGCCGCGTGCCGACCAGCGTGCAATTGCTTTCGGCAAGCGTGCGCTGGTCGATACGACGGCGATGCTCATGCGGCGTGCCGGCCGGCTGGACGAGCTGGGAAGCCGCTATGCGGCCTTGATGCGGGTGCGCGCCGGCGCGCTGCTCGGGGCACCGCAAGGGTTGCAAGGCACAGCGCTCGACCACTGGCTCGACTCTCGCGATAAGGAGCAAGCTGGCGGCTTCACGATGCGCTCGCAAGCCGCCGGCGAGGCCAAGAACTTGGCGCAGATGCAACAGGCAGCTGAGCGGCTGCACGACTGGACAGCAAGGAGGCTCGGTGAACGTCGATGATGTGAAGGCCCTGGCGACACGGATCAGGGAAGAAGTGGCCAAGGCGATTACCGGGCAGCACGATACGGTCGACCTGATGCTGACCGCCTTGTTTGCAGGCGGGCATGTCCTGCTCGAAGGCCCTCCCGGCACGGCCAAGACAATGACCGCGCGCTGCTTCGCCCAAGCGCTTGGGGTCGCCTACGGGCGGATCCAGTTCACACCGGACCTGATGCCCGGCGACATCGTCGGGTCGAACATCTACAACTTCCAGACCGGGCAGTTCACGCTGACGCGCGGCCCGATCTTCTGCGATCTCCTGCTTGCCGACGAAATCAACCGCACGCCACCCAAGACGCAAGCCGCACTGCTCGAGGCGATGCAGGAACATGCGGTCACGTTCGACGGCACCACGCATTCGCTCGGCCGCAACTTCATGGTCGTCGCGACCCAGAATCCGATCGAGCACCAGGGCGTCTACCCCCTGCCCGAGGCGCAGCTCGACCGCTTCCTGTTCAAGCACCGCGTCAGCTATCCCGGCCCCGAGGAAGAACGAGCCATCATCGTCCATCACGGCGGCGGCTCCGCCTCGCACGACATCGCGCAATATGGCATCGAGGCGCAGACGGACCGCGAGACGCTGCAGGAGGCACTTGCAACCGTCGGCTCCGTCACCCTCGTCGACGATGTCATCGGCTACATCGCGGCGCTGGTTCGGGCTACGCGCGAAAATGCCGATCTGGAAGTGGGGGCCAGTCCACGCGCGGGCGCCATGCTGGCGCGGGCGGCGCGTGCCCGGGCGGCGCTGGACGGACGCGCCTATGTGATCCCCGACGACGTCAAGGCGCTGGCAGTGCCGGCGCTGCGCCATCGCGTCATCCTTTCGCCTGCCGCCCAGATCGACGGCCGCCTGGTCGAGCAGATCGTCTCCGACCTGGTCGACCAGACGGAAGCACCACGTTGATCTATCCCAGCGGCCGAGCAGTGTGGGCAGCAGCGGCCGGCGCGGTGCCGGCCTTCCTGGTCGCGCTGGCACTGCCGTCGTTCTGGTATCTGGGATTGCTGTGGAGCTGCCTGCTGCTTGCCTTCCTGGCGGTGGATGCCGCGGCCGGACGCGGGCGGGCATCGCTGAATGCCAGCATCGATGCGCCGCAGCAGGTCGGTGTCGGCGGCGAGTTCAGCGTGCAAATCGCCGCCCGTCACTCGGGGCCGCGCGCCGCGGAGGCTCGCGTCGGCCACGATGCGCGTCTGGCGCCGGTGAGCGACAGCGGTGGGACATTGCTGCCAACCCCCGGAGGCGGGTCGCTCGACCTTCGCTTCCAGGCGCTGCGGCGTGGGATCGCCAGCTTCGACCGTCTTTGGGTGCGCTGGCGCGGGCCGTTCGGGCTGGTCTGGAACCAGGTCGTGCTGCCGGTGGAAAGCAAGGTTGCGGTGCTGCCCGACGTCAGCAGCGCCCGCGGCGAGGCGATCACGCTGCTGCAACATGCGGCGCTTGCCGAAGGCCATGCGCAGCGCCGCGCCGGTCAAGGCCGCGAGTTCGACGCGCTCAAGGACTACCAGCCGGGCATGGGCCGGCGGATGATCGACTGGAAGCGCAGCGCCCGCCACGGCAAGCTGTTGGCGCGCGAGTTCCGCATCGAGGAAAACAACAACATCGTGCTGGCCATCGACAGCGGACGCCTGATGTGCGAACCGGTCGACGGGGTGCCGAAGGTGGACCGGGCGGTGACGGCCGCCCTGCTGTCGGCATTCATCGCGCTGAAGGGCGGCGACATGGTCAGCCTGTTCGGCTTCGATGCAAGGCCGCGCGTTTCGAGCGGCGCGGTACGCGGCCCCGCCAGCTTTGCGATGATCCAGAAACGGGCCGCCGAGATCGACTATTCCAGCGAGGAGACAAACTTCACCTTGGCGCTGACGACGCTGGCGGCGCGGCTCGACCGCCGTTCGCTGGTCATCATCTTCACCGATTTCGTCGACCCGATCAGTGCCGAATTGATGCTGCGCACCGTGGGCCGGCTCACCGAACGGCATCTCGTGCTGTTCATGCTGATGAAGGACACCGAACTGGAGGGCCTGGCCGACATGCCGCCACGCTCCGGCGAGGACGTTGCCCGCGCGGTCGTTGCCGGCGGGCTCTTGCGCGAAAGGCAGGTCGTCATCGGCCGGCTGCGGCTGCTCGGGGCGCATGTCATCGAAGCCAACCACAATCGGCTGGGTCCCGCGCTGGTCGAGCGTTATCTGCAGTTCAAGCAGGAGGATCTGTTGTGACGGCGCCAGTACCCGGCAGTGCGGTACGTGGCGACGCGGTACGCCAGTCGCTGGCCAGCTTCCGCCGCGAGCGCGAGGCCGACTGGAAAGCATTCGAGGCGCTTCTCGCGCGTGTCGAGAAGCGTGCGCCGCGCACGCTTTCCGAAGAGGAGCTGCTGTCGCTGCCCCTACTCTATCGATCGGCGCTGTCTTCCCTTTCGGTGGCGCGGGCGACCTCGCTCGACAACGCGCTGGTCGCCTATCTCGAAGCGCTGTCGCTGCGCGGTTATTTCTATCTCTATGGCGCACGCCGCGGGCTGCGGCAGCGCCTCGCCGATTTCTTCCTGCACGACTGGCCCGAAGCCATTCGCGACCTGTGGCGCGAGACATTGGTTTCGGTCGCGCTGATGGTGATCGGCATTGGTGCAGGCGCCTGGCTGGTGGCATCCGACAAGAGCTGGTTCGACGCGATCATCCCGTCCAGCCTGGCAGGGGGCCGCGGTCCAGATGCTTCGGCCGAACTGCTGCGCAGCATGCTTTATGATGGCGACAATGGCTTTCTCTCAGGCTTTGCCGCCTATCTGTTCACGCACAACGTCCAGGTCGCGATCCTGGCCTTCGCCCTCGGCTTTGCCTTCGCCGTGCCGACGGTACTGCTGATGCTGTTCAACGGCTGCATGATCGGCGCGTTGTTCCAAGTCTATTGGTCCAAGGGGCTCGGCATGGAGCTCGGCGGCTGGCTGGCCATCCACGGCACCACCGAATTGTTCGCAATCGCTTTGGCCGGCGCGGCCGGCATGCGCATCGGCACCAGCATCGCTTTTCCCGGCGAATTGACACGCATGGCGGCAGCGGCTCGTGCCGGACGCATCGCGGCGAATGCTATGGTCGGGGTCTCGGTCATGCTGCTGTTTGCCGGGCTGCTCGAGGGCATTGGCAGGCAGACCATCACCAGCGACGTCACGCGCTACGCCATTGGCGGTGGCATGCTGGCGCTGTGGATCGGTTACTTCTACCTGTTCCGGATGGTGCGGCATGGCGATCGGTAGACGCGCCGCCTTTGCGGCTATACGGCCGCTGATCACGCCCGAGAGCGTCGATCTTCGGATAAAGCTGGCCGACGCCGGCACGCGGGCTGCCGCCTTCCTCCTCGACTTCGTGTTCATCGCGGTGGCTGCAATCGTGATCACGATCGTCGCACTGTTCGGGGTGGGAGGCCTTGGCAGCGAGGGGTTTCAGCCGCTCTTCGTCGTCTGGATCATCCTGATCTTCTTTCTGCGCAACGCCTACTTCATCGTCTTCGAAGCGGGCCGGCGCGCGGCTACGCCCGGCAAGCGGATCGTCGGCATCCGGGTCGCATCGCGCAGCGGAGACGGCCTGTCGATCGACCAGGTCATCGCCCGCAACCTGATGCGCGAGATCGAAGTGTTCCTGCCGCTGTCGATCATCGTCGGACGCAGCGGCACCGACCTTGCCGACACGCTGACGACGGTGTTCGGACTGGTGTGGACGCTGCTGTTTGCCTTGTTTCCGCTCTTCAATCGAGACCGCATGCGGATCGGCGACCTGTTGGCGGGGACCTGGGTGGTCGAGGCACCGAAGCGCGCCTTGCTGGAAGATCTGTCGGCCCGGCAGGATGCCGGCACTGGCGCGTTCCGATTCAGCCACGCCCAGCTCGACGCCTACGGAATTGCCGAACTCCACAAGCTGGAGGAAGTGCTGCGCCGCGACGACTATTTCGCGTTGCGGACGGTGGCCGAAACGATCGGACGCAAGATCGGCGCAGCACCACAAGCCCATGACGCACGCGCGTTCCTGACGGCGTATTACGGAGAGCTGCGGGCGCATCTCGAACGCAAGCTGCTGCTGGGCAACCGCAGGGCCGACAAGCATCAGCGTTAGACTCAGGAGTGGAAATGCACGAAAAGCGTGCGCAGCAGCCCATTGCCACCGAAGATTGACGCTTGACCGGTGCCATCTTCTCCCGCAAATTCAGTCTCGCGGGGTTGAAATGCCTATCCGTCCGAGGGTGCTCGTGTTCCCTATCCTCTGGAGGTCGCAAGCGGATGTTGCAAGAAAACTCCTCGAGAGTTCCAGGTTCTACGGAAATCAAGCTGCAAGGAGACTTCCTTGACCACTTTCGTCACTCAATCCACTTTCCAACGAGCTGGCAGCCAAATGGTGTGGTTTTGGAAACTCGGAACAGGCGATGCCTACTGGGGGTACTCGGTACGTGCGGCGGTCGTCCTTCGCACGGCCACTTTGCGCTGGGAAAGCCTGTATACCTACATCGATGAGACAGGCCAGACCGAGGTGATACAGACGAACGTATCAGACGATATGCAAATAAGATTCGCGGCGATAAGTTCTCCCTGAGGAGCCAAGACATGCCAACAGTGCTTCACGCGGTATACGATTCCCGAGGCGTCATCATTGCCGCCTCACGAGTCGATCCTGACGATGACAAGTCGGCCCCGGCGCCAATCCCACAGCCCGGCGAAGGCAATTACTACGCGCTAATCCCGCTTGACGAGGCCCACGTCAAAATGCCGCTGGATCAGCTGTGCACAACGACTCGGGTCGACTTGCGACAGAAGCGGCTGATTGCCGGGGACCTTCACTCTCGAGCGTAAGTGTTCCTCGCCACCCTGCCCTATCCCACCCACTTCTCGTAGTCGGACACCAACAGGTGCAGCGGTGCTGTGTCCTCGTCGATGTCTGCGAAGCGGCCGATTGGTTCGCGAAAGACATTGTCGGTGAGATCGTCGTTGACCGTCGAAACCTCGCCGATCAGCACGTCCTTGCCTTCCGCCCAGAAGGCGTGCCAGACGCCCGGCAGCAGCGTCACGCTCTGGCCTGGGTCGAGCTTCAGCAGCCCACCCGCAGGCAGCCTGTGGATGGTTCCGTCGACAGGCACCGATACTTCGGCCTTCGGATCGATGCCGCCATCGCGATCATGCATGAACAGCTCTAGCACCAGCTTGCCGCCACCACGGTTGATGATGTCCTCGGCCTTGATGTTGTGGCGGTGCATCGGCGACAGCTGGTCCTTGCGCGAGATCATGATCTTCTCGGCATAGAGCATGCCCATGCCCTTCTTCATGTCCTCGTAGCGGCCGTTGCGGACGGTGAACAGGAACAGGCCGAGCTCGTCGAACTTCTCCTGGCCATAATCGGTGATGTCCCAGCCGAGCCGGGAGGAGAAGATCGCCGACGAATCCTGCCGGCGCGCCTTCATCTCTTCGGGGCTCCAGTAGGCGAAGGGCGGCATGATGTAGCCGAACGAGCGGATGAAGGCGTCGGCGTCGCGGATGATGTCGTTGATGGCGGAGCGTTTCATGATCGTGGTTCCTTCCCGTCGCTTTGCGAGCGCTAACGCAATAGCCGAACGTCAATTCGGTGTCGATGCAAACTGCTGTCGCTGGCCCCATGACATGCGGTCCGATCAGGGCCATAAGGTCAACCAATTTTCCGATGGTGAGACCATGCGCAGCATAGACGACCTCGATACGCCGGCGATCCTGATCGATGCCGGCCGCGCCGAAGCCAACATCGCGCGGGCGCAGGCCCATGCCGACCGGCACGGGCTGAAACTCCGGCCGCACATCAAGACCCACAAACTGCCCTACTGGGCAAAAAAGCAGATCGCGGCCGGCGCCGTCGGCATCACCTGCCAGAAGATCGGCGAGGCCGAAATCATGGCCGACGCCGGCCTGACCGACATCTTTCTGCCCTACAATATCCTCGGGCGGGCCAAGCTGGAACGCCTCAAGGCGCTGCACGGCCGCGTAACCCTGTCGGTGACAACGGACAGCATGGACACGCTGATGGGACTTGCCGCCACCTTTACCGATCCCGGCCACTGCCTGCCGGTGCTGGTCGAATGCGACACCGGCATGGGCCGCTGCGGTGTGCAGTCGGCCGGCGAGGCAGTCGCGCTGGCCAAAGAGATCGACAAGGTCCGGGGGCTCGTCTTCGGCGGCTTGATGACCTATCCGGGGGCGGGCCGCGCCGCAGAGACCGAGGCGTGGCTCGCCGATGCGCAGCAAGCACTTGCCGCATCCGGCCTTGCCTGCGAGCGTATCTCCAGCGGCGGCACGCCCGACATGTGGCGCTCGGGCGAGCATTCCGTCGTTACCGAATACCGGCCTGGCACCTACATCTATCTCGACCGCTACCAAGTCGCCAAAGGCGTCGGCAGCCTCGACGATTGCGCGCTGACGGTGCTGTCGACGGTGGTCAGCCGTCCAACGCCGACACGCGCCATCCTCGACGCCGGCAGCAAGGCGCTGTCCAGCGACACGCTGGGGCTCGCCGATTTCGGCGAGCTGCTGGGCATTTCAGGCGCAAGGGTGACCAGCCTCAGCGAAGAGCACGGCAATGTCACGCTTTCGGGCGGCGCCGAGCTTGGCATCGGCGAGCGCGTGCGCGTCGTGCCCGACCATTGCTGCGTCGTCACCAATCTGTTCGACGAGGTGCATCTGATCGAAGGCGACAAGGTGATCGAGACTTTGCCGGTCAAGGCGCGAGGACGGATGGGATGAACCAGGCCGGAGCGCGTGCGGAGGCTTTAATGTATAGAATTTTCCGGACGCCGGAGGGACAGCACCCCCCTCTGTCCTGCCGGACATCTCCCCCGCAAGGGGGGAGATTGGCAGCTCCGCCGCCCGCACCCACTTTGATACGTTGGTAATTGGCGAAAGCAGAAGCAACATCCGATCTCCCCCCTTGCGGGGGAGATGTCCGGCAGGACAGAGGGGGGTGGGAAGAAACTCGACGGATAAGATCAGCCGGGTTGCCGTTCAGCTTGCCTTGCCGCGACCCGGCGCATCGAAATGACGCGGCGGCGCCAGATCTCGGTGCGCATCGCCGTTAGGTGCAGCGCGAAGAACAGCACTGTGAAGCCGAGCGCCATCACCAGCAACGGCCACAACAGGCTTGGATCGATGGTCGGGCCGCCGAGCCGGAACACCGAAGCCGGCTGATGCAGCGTGTTCCACCAGTCGACCGAGAATTTGATGATCGGGATGTTGATGAAGCCTACCAGCGTTATGATGGCCGCGGCCCAGGCGGCGCGCCCGGCATCGTCGAGCGCGCGGGTCAGCGCGATGATGCCGAGATACATCAGGAACAGGATGAAGACCGAGGTCAGCCGCGCGTCCCACACCCACCAGGTGCCCCACATCGGCTTGCCCCAGATTGAACCGGTGATCAGCGCAAGGGCGGTGAAGACGGCACCGATGGGCGCCGCCGATTTCAGCGCCACGTCGGCCAGCGGATGGCGCCAGACCAGCGTGCCCAACGCCGAGATCGCCATCAGCGTGTAGCACATCATGGCAAGCCAGGCGAAAGGCACGTGGATATACATGATGCGCACGGTGATGCCTTGCTGGAAATCCTCAGGCGCCGTGAAGCTCATATAGAGACCGACAGTGAGGATGATGGCGGCCACGCTCGCCAACCACGGCACTACCTTGTCGACCAGCCCGACGAACCGCGTCGGGTTGGCAAGGTCCATCCAGCCGGAGAGGCGTGAAGTCGTGTCGCTCATGCGGCTTTACATAGACCGCCGGCGGAGTTGCGGCAACCACGGCGCCGGCGGTCTCTCCTTCTTCCCTTTGTGGGAGAAGGTGGATCGGCGCGTGGCTCCGAGTCGGATGACGGCTCATGTCGAGCCTGAATCAGTACTCATCGCAATATGAAAGCCGCCAGTCGGTAAACAACCCGATCGGGGTGTTTGATCGCGCCGAAGTTGACGCCAAAAGCGGTCAAGCTGGAAGCGTCGAGGATTGGTCAAACGCTCGGCGGCAGACTTCAAAGCTGCTGTGGGCTGTTGGTTGATGGGGCGTTGATCGCAAATTGCGAGGCGAAAGCCCGGATATAGGCGGGCCGTGCTTCCCCGCGCGCAACATAGGCAGCCACGTTTTGATATTCGTCCAAAATGCCTGACATTCTTAGTCGCAGCAGCACCGATACCATCAATAGATCGCCCGCGCTGAACGCATCATCGAGCCAGTCGGCGACGCCTAAGTGAGCCGAGAGTTTGTCCAGCCGAGCGCGAACACGGTCCTTCACCAACGGCAAGCGCTCCTCGCTCCAAGGCTTGTCACCTTCGAATATTCTTGCCGTCGTTAATTCCAGGATCGGCGGCTCGACGGTGTTAAGTGCGGCAAACATCCACGTGATTGCGCGTGCGCGGGCATCGCGACCCTTCGGCAGCAGGCCCGCATGCTGCTCGGCAAGATGAAAGACGATCGAGCCGGTCTCGAACAGCGAGAGAGAACCTTCCTCATAGGTGGGGATCTGGCCGAAAGGATGGATTGCCAGATGGTCAGGCGCCTTCATCCCTGCGAAGGAAACAAGACGAACCTCATAAGGCTGACCCACTTCTTCGAGCGCCCAGCGAACGCGCGTATCGCGCGCCAGTCCCTTGCCGCCATCGGGCGATCGTTCAAATGCTGTAATAGTGATTGTCATCGCATCCGTTTCTTTGCTTGGGCGAATTTCTTCGGCTTCCTATCGTGAGACGAATGAGCCTCCCCGAATCGACATCGGTCTTGAACTATTTCATTGCTGGGCGCCGCTCCCGATCAGAGGTCGTGATAGCGCGATGGCCAATTCGGCGAGGCTGCGCGATGGCCAACTCCGCGAGGCCGCGCGTAGGGGCTGCCTTGTTACATTGTCCGCTTTTGCGAGCTTGCGCCCTGAACGCAGACCGAGGCCCTTCCGGTCAATCCCGATTTACGGGTTCACATCCTGATCTGCAGTGCGCTTACATCTCCATTTTTGGATGAAGATTTTGCGCCAAGCTGGAGATGCGGGATCTGGACGCCGTCTGCGACACAATTCGCCTATGTCCGCGATGAGAGCTTGCAGCCGTGGCGGTGACGCGGTCTCCCCTTCTCCCCTGGGGAGAAGGTGGATCGGCGCGTAGCGCCGAGCCGGATGAGGGGTGTTGGACGGAGTGAGGCGCTACTCGGTGCGCCGCAGTCTGGATTTTGGATGAAGGTGTGCGCCAAGCTGGAGCGCACCTCATCCGTCGCCTACGGTGACACCTTCTCCCACAACAACGGGAGAAGGAGGCCCGTGCCACTCAGGCGGCTTCGTTCACCGGATGGCTGAGGCGGCGAACCTCCTCGTCGTTGAGCAGGCCGCCGGCACGCAGCAGGCTGGCGAAGCGGCCGTTGCGCAGCGACAGTTCGGTGAACCCGCCCATCTCGACCACCCGGCCCTTGTCCATGAACACGACCAGATCGGCATCGCGAACGGTGGTCAGGCGGTGGGCGATGATGAAGGTGGTGCGGCCGCGCCGCAATTCGTCGATGGCGTCCTTGACGCGGTCTTCCGTCTCGACGTCGAGCGCGCTGGTCGCCTCGTCGAGAACCAGGATGGGCGCGTCCTTCAGCACGGCGCGGGCAATCGCGATGCGCTGGCGCTCGCCACCGGACAGCTGTCCGCCGCGTTCGCCGACGACCGTGTCGTAGCCTTCGCTCTTCGACAGGATGAAATCCTGCGCGGCGGCGGCGTTGGCAGCGGCATGGACCTCGTCATAGGTCGCCTCCGCACGGCCGACGCGGATGTTGTCCTCGATCGAGCGGTTGAGCAGGCCGGCATCCTGGAACACGGTGGCGATCGAATGGCGCAGCGACTTGCGGGTCACCGTGCGGGTGTCGATGCCATCGATCAGGATACGGCCGCCGGACGGCGTGAAGACGCGCTGCAGGAGGTTGATGAGCGTCGTCTTGCCGGCGCCCGTCGGGCCGACGATGGCGACGGTCTGGCCGGCCTGGACCTCGAACGACGCGTCGTCGACGCCCTGCCCGGAATTGCCGAACTCGAAGCAGACATTCTCGAAACGCACATGACCCGTGACGTTGACGAGGTCGCGCAGCCCGTCGGGCTCGGCGGCATCGGAAGCGGAGTCCTCGAGATGATAGAATTCCTCGAGCTTGGCGCGTGCCTCGGAAATCTGGTTGGCGAAAGCCGACATCTGGTCGAGCCGGGCAATCAGCAGCGTGGCAAAGCCGGTAAAGGCGATGACGTCGCCGATGCGCAACTGGCCGTGCGTCACCAGATAGGCGCCAATCAAGAGCACCACCATCATCGAAATCGTCGACGACAGCCGGTGCAGCGCGTTGGCCATCGCCCACCAGTCGAGCACCGGGTTCTGCGCGTCGAGCAGGTTCTTGACGTAGCGCTTGAGCGCCTCGGTCTCGTGGCCGATGCGGTTGTAGCTCTGCAGGACGGCGACGTTGCTGACCGAGTCGGTCACATGCGCAAACACCTTGTGGTAATGCCGCTCTACGGCCGCCTGGCCTTCCTTGGTGCGCCGCATCACCAGCCGTCCGATGCCGACATAGAGTGCGCCAAGCGCCAGCAGCACCATCGACATGCGGATATCCATGCTGAGCGCCGTCGGCACCAGCAAAACCAGCGCGACCGCGGTCGACAGATGCTGCCGCATGAATTCGAGCCAGAGGCTGAACAGGGTCTCGACCGCGCGCAGGAGCGTGTGCAGGGAATTGGAGGTGCCGCGCTGATGATGCCAGGCTAGCGGCATGGTGATCACGCGCTCGAACGACTGGCAAAGAACCTCGCTGCGCCGCTGGTGGGCAAAGCGGTCGGCGCCGCGCGCCACCAGCACGAAGGCGATGATGTTGAACGCGCCGAGGCCGGCCCACATTGCCAGCGTCGAAAATACCGAGCCGCGGTCCGAAATGGCATCGATCACCCGGCCGAACATGATCGGCTCGAGAATGGCGATAATGGCAAGCGCGACATTCGCCCCGCAGATAAACGCAACGCGTTTCCTGTCGGCAGCGAGATAACCAAGGGCTCGCCAGTAGATTTGCAGAAGTGACACTTCAGCTACTCCGCCAATTATTTATGGTGCAGTGCGTCATTTTTTGACTCGTATCGGTTGACGCGTCGCAAAACAATGCTCGTCTACCTCTTCCGTTCCCATTCCGCGAACAAAAGATGACGACGCTTCGAAATTTGCCGTGATCGTCTAACAGTTTGAGATAAAAGGTGAAATGTCAGCGTTGCGGCAAAATCATGGCAGCTGGAAAGCACTGCCACAATTTTAATCAGCAAGACCCCGGGCACGACGTCTAAAGTCGTGTGCAGGCATTCAGCAAGGTCAAACGCAAATATAACCGGTAGAGGCACTTGGAGCGCCCGTGCGTTCCCTGGGGAAGCGCAAGGGACGCTCCAAGCCCTTGAATCTAGGCCGGTATTCTGACGATCACCTCGGCATTGTCTCCGGCTTTTGGCTCGAAGGACGAAGATTTGGTCTTCGTGCCATTCACTTCAAGTGAGATGGCCCGGGCCTTTTTGTCGCGGACGACGCGTACCTTGATCTCGGCGCCCAGCATCTTCAGGGTCGCCGAATAACCGTCCCAATGGCTGGGAAGTCTCGGCGTGAATTGAATGCGCTGTCCGCGACGCTCGATGCCGAGAATGCTCTCGACCGCCGCGCGATAAAGCCAGCCCGCCGACCCGGTATACCAGGTCCAGCCGCCGCGGCCGCCCTTGTCCTGCCCGGAATAAACATCGGCCGCGACGACGTAAGGTTCCACCCGGTAGCGCTCTGCCGCGGCTTCATCGAGCGCATGGTTGACCGGATTGAGCATCGAAAGGCAACGGTAGGCATCGTCGGTGCGCCCCATCTCGGCGAG
Source organism: Mesorhizobium sp. M0894 (assembly GCF_040319725.1). Classification (NCBI taxonomy): domain Bacteria; kingdom Pseudomonadati; phylum Pseudomonadota; class Alphaproteobacteria; order Hyphomicrobiales; family Phyllobacteriaceae; genus Mesorhizobium; species Mesorhizobium sp. M0894. The sequence continues at coordinate 161,837 of NZ_JAMYOG010000009.1, forward strand.
CGCAATGACGAACCATGTCGCCGCGTGCGTGTATTGGCCGCCGTTTTCACGGACCCCCGGCGGATAACTCTTGATGTAGCCCGGGTCCTTCTCCGTCCTCGAGAATGGCGGGGTGAACAGCTTGACGATCTTGAGCTCGTCGTCGACGAGCGTTTTCAGCGCCTGTCCCATTGCCGTCGTCGACCGCGCCGGGTCGCCCTCGCCCTCGCCCGAAAGCACGCTCCAGGACTGGGCGATCGAGTCGATCTTGCACTCGTCCGATTTGCGCGAGCCGAGCGGCGTGCCGTCGTCGAAGCTGCCGCGCCGATACCACTCGCCATCCCAGGCGGTGCTTTCCAGCGCCCGCTTCAGCACCTCGGCGTGCTTTGTCCAGGCCTGCGCGCGCTTGGCATCTCGCTCCGCCTTAGCGACAGCAGCAAAGTCGCCCAGCGTCTTCAGCAGGAACCAGCCCAGCCACACGCTCTCGCCCTTGCCGTGCTCGCCGACGCGGTTCATGCCGTCGTTCCAGTCGCCGCCGAGGATCAGCGGCAGCCCGGCTGGGCTGCTGCGCTTGACGGCAAGATCGAGCGCCCGCGCGCAATGGTCATAGAGCGAGGCTGTCTTCTTCGAGATTTCCGGGATGAAGAAAGCATCGTGCTCGCCTTCGCCCAGCGCCTGCCCCTCGATGAAGGGCAATTGCTCCTTCAGGATCGCGGTATCGCCCGTCACCAGCAGGTAGCGCGCCGTGGCGTGGGCCAGCCAGACCACGTCGTCCGAGATCATGGTGCGAACGCCTGCCTCTGTGCGCGGCAGCCACCAATGCTGCACGTCGCCTTCGGGAAATTGCCGCCGCGCCGCATTGAGGATCTGATCACGCGCCAGCTTGGGGTCATGCGCCAGCAAGGCCAAAGTGTCCTGCAGCTGATCGCGGAAGCCGAAGGCACCGCTTGCCTGATAGAACGCAGAGCGGGCACGGATGCGGCAGGCCAGGCTTTGATAGGGCAGCCAGTGATTGACCATGGCATCGAGTGCCTTGTCCGGCGTCTCGACCTGGATGGTGTCGAGAAAGCCGCGCCACGTGCGCTCGTTGTCGGCCAGCCGCTGATCGAAGTCCCTGGAGCGATGGGTCTGCACCAGCGCGCTGGCCTCCTTCGGCGAGGCCGCGTCGCCGAGCAGCCAGAGCAGCGTGACGTCGCCGCCGGCAGCGATGTCGATGTCGCGTGCGATGGCCGCGCAGGGATCGTCGCCGGCCTCGACACGGCCCGACAGGCCGGCGCCGCTCAGCACGGCATGCGGAAATTCGCTGGTGCCTTGCCTGCCGATGAACTCGCCGCGGTCGGCGGTGACCGAATGCACGGCACCGTCGGCGGCCAGAAAGGCGATCCGTTCGCCAAAATCGAGCCCATAGGGATTTTGCGCCAGCAGAGCGCCGGTCGCGGCATCCCGGGACGGAACGATGCTTGCCGCGGTGCGCGAACGATGGCCGCCAAGAACCCATTCGGCATAGGCGTAGACGCGTAGCCGCATCGGCGCCGAACCCGAATTCTGGATGCGCAGCCGCGATATCTTCACCGGATCGACGGGATCGACGACATGGGTCAGGTCCATCGACAGCGGCCCGCGCTTTGAACGGAACGTCGAAAAACCCTGCCCGTGCCAGGTTTCGTAGGTCATTGTCGGGTCACGCACCACGGCAGCCATTGGCGAGAACGCTTTGCCACTGGCATGATCGTAGATATAGATAGCCTCGCCCGGCCGGTTGGTGACCGGATCATTCGACCATGGCGTCAACTGATAGTCGCGGCTGTTGCGGCTCCAGGTGAAGGCAGCGCCTTCAGCCGATATGTGGAAACCGAACGATGGGTTGGAGATGACGTTGATCCACGGTTGCGGCGTCGTGCGCCGGCCGGCAAGACGCACGACGTAGTGGCGTCCGCCGCCGTCGAAGCCGCCGAAACCGTTCCATTGGTCGAGCCCGCTGCCGTCGACGCGGGCCTCGATCAGTGCCTGGGCGGCAAACGCTTGCGCCGTCGGCACCGGCAAGGACGGCTCGCGAAGCGCTGCAAGGTCCGCCGGCTGGAGGGCGGCGTCTCGCGCCTGCAGTGCCGCGGCCTCGGCGCGCTCGATCTGGTCGAAGATGGTGCCGTTACGCGTATGCAGCACCACCCGGGCGACGGCGAGCAAGGTCCTGTAGGTCGTTTCCTCCATCAGGTCGCGGCGCACCGCGAAGATGTGCTGGCGAGGTCCGAGCTCCTTGCCGCGCAACCGGCTGTTTTCGCACAGCGTCTCGACCGCGCGCTGCAAGTCCTGCACGTATGACGAAGCCTGCTCGTTGACGACGACAAAATCGATCATCATGCCGCGGGCGCGCATGTATTCCTGGAAGCGAAGCGCCTGGGCGACGATCTCCAGATCGGCGACATCGGCGATCCTGACCAGGAAAATCGGAAAATCGCCAGATATGCTGGTCGGCCACAGGCTGGACTGCCTGCCGAGCCCGGAGGCGATGGATTCGCCGGGAAGGCGCAGGAACGGATCGGGATATATCAGGTAGCGCGCCAGCTTCTGCACATTGGCGGCGTCGGACAGGCTGAGGCCGAGGTGACGGGTTTGCACCTGCGAGCGCGTCCAGGCGAGCATCGCCTGGCGGGAGAAGCTTTCGGGATGGTCGAGCCGTGCGATAGCGGCATCCAATTCGGCGCGATCGGCGCCGACGACGGTCCAGAACGTCAGCGAAATCTTCTTGTTGGCCGGCACGCGCACCTGCCGGCGAAGCGAGGCGATCGGATCCAGGGTGAAGCCGGAATGGCCGCCAAGCTTGGCGCCGGGATCAAAGGCAGCCGCGTCCGTGATGGTGCGGCCGCGGCCGATGAAGGAGCGCCTGTCGGTTTCCGCCTCGGCATCACGCGCCGATCCAGACGGATCGGTGACGAAATGCACCATGGTGACATCGGGTTCGTCCTTTTCGCGCTTGCGCCTGGTGGCGAAAATCGCGCCGTTGTTCGGTGCAATCTCGGTTTCCACGAACATCTTCGAAAAGGCCGGATGCGCATTGTCCGAGGGCTCGGAGCCCAGCACCAGTTCGGCATACGAAGTCACTTCGATGTGCCGGTCGGCGGCGCCGTCATTGTAGAGCGTTACCCGCCGGCCCTCGCCATTGCCTTCCGAGATGACGATGCACTCGACCTCCGAACGCAGCGACCCAATCGATTTGACGAAGCTCGCCTTGTCGTCGGAAAACAGCGTCTGCACACGCTCGTCGGTGGCGCGCTTCGGCTCGGCGGTGGCCGACCACCAGTCGCCATTGCTGGCGTCGCGCAGGAAAATGTAGGAACCAAGGCGGTCCTCGGTCGGATCCGGCTGCCAGCGCGTGACGGCAAGTTCGCCCCAGCGGCTGTAGCCCGAGCCAGTGGCGGTAGCCATGACCGAGTAGCGGCCGTTGGACATGACACTGGTCGAGCGCAGCGCCCTGAGCGGATCGAGCACGATGCGTGTATCCGGGCTCTCGAGCTCGGTCTCGTCCTTGGAGCGCTCGTCGGCCTCGGTCCTGACGGTCGCCGTCGGGATGTCGCGCGGCGCCCTTTCCTGCAAGAGCAATTCGGCCGACTCGATCACCGGATCGCTGTGGAAGCGGTCGCGCAGGCGCCCTTCGAAGATCGCATCGGCAACGGCGGCGATCGACATGCCCGAGTGGTGGGCCATGTAGTTCAGCACGACGGCGTGGTCGGTACCCTCGGGGACGCGTTGCGGCGTGAAATCCACCGCGTCGTAAAAGCCATGCCGGCCCAGTGCGCCCAGCCGCCTCAGCCTGGCCAAGTTCTGCACGGATTCATGCGGCGTGAACTGCGCTGCCAGCACGGTCGCGTAGGGCGCGATCACCGTGTTTTGGCCAAGGCCGCGCTTCAGCCCGAGCCCGGGCACGCCGAAATTGGTGTACTGATAGGTCAGTTCGCGGTCGCGGGCGTTATAGGCCGCTTCCGAAATCCCCCAGGGAACGTTCTTCGACCGGCCATACTGGATCTGGCGCTTGATGATGAGCTTGCTGGTCTGGTTGAGAATGCTGCCTTGCGGCTCCTTCATCACCAGCGGCGGCATCAGATACTCGAACATCGAGCCGGACCAGGACATCAGCGCGCCCTGGAAGCCGATCTCGACGATCGGCCGGCCGAGCCGGAACCAGTGCTCGGTCGGCAAATCGCCCTTGGCGATGGCGAACAGGCTGGTCAGCCGCGCTTCGGAGGCCAAAAGGTCGTAGCAGCTTTCGTCGAGCTGATGCTCTTCGACCCGGTAACCGATCGACAAGAGCTTGCGTTCGGGCCGCATCAGGAACGAGAAATCCATCTCGAAGGCGAAACGGCGCGTGCGCTCGCGCAAGGTCAGAAGCTTGGCCCGCAATGCCGCGACGGCGTTTTCGTCGCTGTGCGCGTCGTGGACATGCGCCTCGCAGGTGGCTTCGAGCCTGGCCGCCCAATCGGCGATGGTGTCGCTCTGGGTCGATGCGGCCTCGGTGTGGATGGCTGTCGCGAGCTTGCGTATCTCGCCGGCCAGGACGGCCAGGTTGATAGTGCGGATCGACGCCATCTCCGGCTGCGCCTTGATCAATTCCACCGCCCGCCGCATGCCGTCGAGACGGTCGGCGAGCCGCTGGCGCAAGGGCCGCAATTGACGGCGGTCGTCGGGCAACTCCTCAAGGCTTTCGTCGAGGATGGTGACGGTGTCGAGGATGCCTTCGAAGTCGCCCTGCACATGCACCGACGGCGCTTCCGCCCATTCGGCGCAGGCAGCGGCCACGGCCACCAGATGGCCGGCGAGATTGCCGCTGTCGACGGCAGAAATGTACAGCGGATAGAGCGGCTTCAACGTCGTGGTGTCGTACCAGTTGAAGAGATGGCCGCGATCGCGCGGCATGCTCTCGATGGTCGACATGGTCGCGTCGATGCGGTTGACGGCGTCGGAGAGGCTGATCCAGCCGAAATCGCGTGCCGAAATCACGGACAGCAGGTAGACGCCGATATTGGTCGGCGAGGTGCGGGGCGCCACCACGGGGGCCGGGCTTTCCTGGAAATTGTCCGGCGGCAGATGGTGATGCTCGGCCGTCACGAAGGTCTCGAAATAGTGCCATGTACGCCGCGCCACCGTGCGCAGCGCGTGGATATCGGCGGCCGATATGCGCAGGCGGTCCTCGGTTTCGGCCGAACGGCTGATCCAGCAGGCGATGGCGGGCGAGCCGATCCAGAACAAGGCGAAGAAGAAGGCGACGAAGGCGCCGGTGGAATCGGCCAGTACCGGCACAGCGAGGCCGACGACGCCGATGATCACCGCACCGTACATGATGCTGTAATAGGAGCCGAGATCGTTGTCGCCGCCCTTGTGTGCCTGCGAGGCGGTGCGCCATTCGAGCAGGTTCTGGCGGCTGACGAACAGGCGGTAGAGCGTGCGGATGATCGCGTCGCCCATCATCCAGGCAAGATGCGCCATCAGCACGATCTTCAGCGCCACCAAGGCGGTACCGAAGGCAACGTCGCGCGCCAATGCCGAGAAATGGCCGCGCGGCGTCTGGTCGCCGCTCTTCGGCAGGATGGCGTTGACGATGTCGAAAGTGGGCGCCATGAACAGCGTGAGGATCAGCAGCGCCTGCCATTGCGCCGCCTGCGTGAATGGCAGCAGCGTCCAGCCGGCGATCGCGGCCATCACCCAGAAGATCGGCGTCACCGAGCGGCGCAGATTGTCCACCATCTTCCAACGCGACAGCGCCGGCACGTTTGAGCGCGGGCCGAGGATGAAGCCCAGAAGCTGCCAGTCGCCGCGTGCCCAGCGATGGTGGCGCGATGCGTCGACCGAATAGCGGGTCGGATAATCCTCGACCAGTTCGACGTCGGTGACCAAGGCCGATCGCGCCAGCGCGCCTTCGAGCAGATCGTGGCTGAGGATGGTGTTTTCCTCGATGCGGCCCTTCAGCGCCGCCTCGAAGGCGTCGACATGGTAGAGACCCTTGCCGGTGAAGGAACCGTCGCCGAAGATGTCCTGGTAGAGGTCCGACACGGCAAAGACGTACGGGTCGAGCCCGCGATTGGCGGAAAAGACACGCTGGAAGAACGACGCCTCGTCGCCACTGGTCAGCGACGCGGTGATGCGCGGCTGCAGGATAGAATAGCCTGCCGTGACTTCGCGCCGGGCCGCGTCGAAATGCGGACGGTTGAGCGGGTGGCAAAGCTTGCCGGCCAGCGCGGCGACGGCGTCGCGGGTTGTGCGGGTGTCGGCGTCCAGCGTCATGACGTGGACGACGCTCTCCGGCAAGGGCACTTCCAACGGCAGGAAGGTGGTGTCGCTGTCGCCGCGCAGCAAGAGGTTCAATTCGTGCAGCTTGCCGCGCTTGCGCTCCCAGCCCATCCAGACGCCTTGCGAGGCGTTGTAGAGCCGGCGCCGATGCAGCAGATAAAAGCGCGGCGCGCCATCCGAGGGATAGCGGGCGTTCAATCGGGCGATTTCGGCGCGGGCGAATTCGAGGATTTCGACATCCGCCGTATCGATCTCGGTCTTCGAGTCCGGCCAGTCGGAAAGCAGCGCGAAATGGATCTCGCCCGCCGTGTTGGCGAGGTGATGCACTTCGATGTTGCGGATGTTCTCCTCGACGTCGTCGCGCGAGCCGATCAGCGACGGCACCACCACCAGCGTCCGTGCCTCGGGCGGTACACCATGCCTGAAATCATAGCCGATGAGACGCGTCGGCTTCAAAAACAGCGAGACGACGGTGTTGAAGAATGCGAGCGCGCCTTCGCTGGCCGGCACCGCGAACAGGGCCAGCATCAGGACGATCGACGGCACTGACAGGCCGAGATTGGCGAGCGCATTGCCGGAGACGACCAGAAGCAGGACCGTCAGCGCAAACACCGGCACGACGATGCCCAGCCATCCGGTCTTGCGGAACGTCCGGTTGATCGTCTTGCCGATGGTAGGCCGGTAGCCGATCGACCGCTCCAGTTCCATCCGGCGCGGACCGACCAGAAAGAAGCCGACGTCGGTGTGAGCGATCGGACCGGTTTCGGAGCCCGGCGCATCGGCAGCATGGCCGGCGAGTTCAATCGCCCGTTCGGCAACGCGAAATTCGGAAAGATCGGAACGGCGTGCCAGCTCCTCGATCGCAGTCCGGTATTGGTCGCGCGAAAAGAAATCGAGCGCCGCGAAATCGGTGCGCTCGCGCAGCAAAGTGTCGATGCGGCTGACGCCCTCGAACCACACCGTCCAGTCGATGTCATTGATGAGGCGCAGGCCGCGGATGATGTTGCCGGTGGTCACATTGCCGCTGGACAGCGTGCGGTGCTCGCTGAGGATGATTTCCTCGGCGTCGGAGCCCGTCCTTTCCAGCTCGCCCTCCAGCCATTCCAGCGCCCTGCCGGCATTTTGCGAGCCGTCGCGCAGCCGGTAGAGCAACTGGGTTGCGAAGGTGGTGTCCTGCGCATGGGCGCTGTAGCCGGAAAGTATCGTCTGCCGGTCGGCGCTGTCGTCCGTCGCCAGCACACGGTCGGCGACCTCGTTGGCGATCTGGCGCAACTCCCGCGTGCGATTGACGCGCACCGCGATCCGGCGAAGATTCTCGATCAGGACAAAGCGCAGCAGCGACGGCAGCGCCCATAGTTCGCCGATCTTCAGCGGCTCGACGGACTGGAAGCCTTCGACGATCGCCTTGAACATGGCCGACGAGACGGAACTGTCGGAATGCGCGACATAGGTCCATGCGACCGCCAACGCGCGCGGCACGCTGGATCCGTCGGACAGTTTCAGCGTCGGCAACTGGCGATAGAAGCGGCGCGGCAGGTCGCGCTTGACCTGGAAAATGGTCTCCTCGACCAGGTAGTTGTTGTCGAGCAGCCACTGTGCCGCGGGCGTGATCGTTTCGCCCCTCGCCTGGGCAGCGTTGGTGGAACGGTAGACATCGAGAATCTTCCTGGCGCTGTCGCGGATGCGCGCCTGAAAATCGAAAGGCGTCAGCCCGAACAAATCCTTGGCATCGCCATTGGCAAGGGCTGCGCCCAACGCGCGCAGCCGATCTTCCGTCAGGAAATGGGAGCGTATCGGCTCGTCGGTGACAGCCGGGAAGCTGGCGCTCGTCTTTTCGATCTGTGCGAGATTGGTCTGGATATTCATCTAAGGTTCCGTGTTGGGGACGCAGTGCGGCGTCACCGCCACGGCAATGTCCCTAAAACCGGTCCAAATGCAATTGGTTGCATCGCAACACTTGGCCGAATGTTTGTTTCCGCACCACGACAAGGTGTCGTCTTTCGACAACTTCCAGGCGAGCGCCTCCGAGCATCGTTTCGGCTTCTGATCGGCGGAAGATTCAGGCTTTTTCGTGATGCAGGGACCAGCTTACGCAATATTTGACCGGCGTCTCGATCATGTTTGGAAACAGGCGTTAATCGTTGCCGGCAATGCGATCGATGCGGATCACGAACAGCATCGCCGGCCGGACGGGATCAAGGCGCAGTTCCGGCGCTTGCGGCCCGAGCAACAGCGCATCGAGCGGCCCCAGTTGCACGGGCGCGGCGCCGGCCACCCTAAGCTCGCCGTCGAGGGACAGGATGAGTGTTTCATCGGCTCCAAACCGGATTTTCGTCGGAGCCGAAATCAACAGGCGCTCGATCTGGTGGATCGCCCGGGTCCGGCGGGTCATGACGTTGAGGTCGGTGATCGGACCGGCGATCAGCGTCGCTTGCGTTGGCACGTCGGCCGGAAAGGCAAGCGGTGCGGAAGCCTTGGTGATTTCGACCGGCGGCCGGCCGGCGATATCGAGGACCATGCCCTCGCCTTCCAGCAAGGCCAAAGTCCGGTCGACGCCGGGAAAGCCGGAAAACGGGCCGCCGCCCTCGACCAGCGCCATCGAGACGCGCCAGTCGAAATCGTCGAGCCCAGCACCTGCCGGCGAGACGGCAATCTCCGTCGTCACGCCGCCGCCGTTCTTCCACGGCATCGACCGGTATTCCGAGGCCCGAAGGATGCGCAAGGCGCGGCTCAGCCCAATATGCCGGGCAGGTTGAGCTGGTTCTCCCTGGCGCACTCGATCGCGATGTCGTAGCCGGCGTCGGCGTGACGCATGACGCCCGTCGCCGGATCGTTCCACAGAACCCGCTCAAGGCGCTTGGCCGCCTCACGCGTGCCGTCTGCGACGATAACCATGCCGGCATGCTGCGAAAAGCCCATGCCGACGCCGCCGCCATGGTGCAGCGACACCCAGGTGGCACCGGACGCGGTGTTGAGCAAGGCGTTGAGCAGCGGCCAGTCGGAGACGGCATCGGAGCCGTCCTTCATCGCCTCCGTCTCGCGGTTCGGCGAGGCGACCGAGCCGGAATCGAGGTGGTCGCGGCCGATGACCACCGGTGCCTTCAGTTCGCCGCTGGCGACCATCTCGTTGAAGGCGAGGCCGAGCCGGTGGCGGTCGCCAAGGCCAACCCAGCAGATGCGGGCCGGCAACCCTTGGAAGGCGATGCGCTCACGCGCCATGTCGAGCCAGTTGTGCAGATGGGTGTTACCAGGAGTCAGCTCGCGCACCTTGGCGTCGGTTCTGTAGATATCCTCGGGATCGCCGGAAAGTGCTGCCCAGCGGAACGGGCCGATGCCGCGGCAAAACAGCGGACGGATATAAGCCGGCACGAAACCCGGGAAGGCAAAGGCATTCTCAAACCCCTCCTCCTTCGCCACCTGGCGGATGTTGTTGCCGTAGTCGAGCGTCGGCACGCCGGCGTTCCAGAACGCCACCATCGCCTCGACATGCTCGCGCATCGACGCGCGGGCAGCCTTTTCGACCGCCTTCGGGTCGCTGGTGCGCTTCTCGCGCCATTCGGCCAGCGACCAGCCCTTGGGCAGATAGCCGTTGAGCGGGTCATGCGCCGAGGTCTGGTCGGTGACGATGTCGGGGCGTACGCCGCGCCGCACCAGTTCCGGCACGATGTCGGCGGTGTTGCCGACCAGGCCGACCGATTTCGCCTCACCGGCTTTGGTCCAGCGCTCGATCTTCTCCAGCGCCTCGTCGAGGGTGTCGGCGCGCTCATCGACATAGCGGGTGCGCAGCCGGAAATCGATGCGGTCGGGATCGCATTCGACCGCCAGGCAGCAGGCGCCGGCCATGACCGCGGCGAGCGGCTGGGCACCGCCCATGCCGCCGAGGCCGCCGGTCAGGATCCATTTGCCTTTGAGATTGCCGCCATAGTGCTGACGGCCTGCCTCGACGAAGGTCTCGTAGGTGCCCTGCACGATGCCTTGCGTGCCGATGTAGATCCATGAGCCGGCCGTCATCTGGCCGTACATCATAAGGCCTTTTCTATCGAGCTCGTTGAACTTCTCCCATGTCGCCCAGTGCGGCACGAGGTTCGAATTGGCGATCAGCACGCGCGGCGCATCGGCATGGGTGCGGAACACGCCGACCGGCTTGCCGGATTGCACCAGCAGCGTCTCGTCGTCGGCAAGCGTCTTCAGCGAGGCAACGATGCGGTCGAAATCGTTCCAGGTGCGCGCCGCCCGGCCGATGCCGCCATAGACGACCAGTTCGTTGGGATTTTCGGCGACGTCCGGATCGAGATTGTTCATCAGCATGCGCAACGGCGCTTCCGTCAGCCAGGTGCGGGCGTTGAGCTCGCTGCCGCGCGGGCTGCGCACTTCACGGATATTGTGGCGAGGATCGGTCATGATTGTCCCTTTCGAGTGAGGTGCGCCGTGCGTCAGCGTTCAGCCCAGGCGATCGCCGTTTCCAGGATCTTTCTCAGCGTGACGCGGATCGGCGCTGCGAATTCGGCGTCGTAAGGCACCGGCCAGTTATCCGGTTCGCCCTTGCCTTCGGGCTCGCGCAGATAGCCACGGTTGGAGAGCTCCATCTGCAGCGCGTGGACGCCGGCTTGCGGCTGGCCGAAATGACGCGTGATCCAGCCGCCCTTGAAGCGGCCGTTGACGACAAAGCTCTCGCCGGTTTCTGCGACAATCTGCGTGACTTTCTCCTGCAACGCCGGATCGGCGCTCTTGCCGTCATTGGTGCCGAGATTGAAGACCGGCAATTTGCCTTCGAACAGGCGCGGCAGCACCGAACGGATCGAGTGGCAGTCATAGACGACGATCTTCCCGTGCAAAGCGCGCAGCCTGTCGATCTCGGCCTGCAACGCGGCATGATAGGGCACGAAGAATTTTTCGCGGCGTTCGTCGATCTCAGACGGCCCCGGCTCCTCGCCTTCGCGGTAGAGCGGATCGCCGTCGAAGGTCTCGGTCGGGCAGAGCCCAGTCGTCGTCTGGCCGGGATAGAGCGAAACGCCAGACGGATCGCGGTTGACGTCGATGACGGTGCGCGAGATCGCCGTATGCACCACCGTCGCGCCAAGGCTCTCGGCGAAATCATAAAGCTTGTCGATCCACCAGTCGGCGTCACGGCGGCCGAGCCAGGGCGAGATAAGTCGGTTGTCGAGGCCGGCCAGATCGATGCCGGTATGCGGGATCGAAACCAGCAGGGGTGCCGTGCCTCGGGTGACGGTGAGCCAAGTCATGAGAAGTCTCCGCGCGTTGGAGCTCTACGGCGCCCCCCTCTGCCCTGCCGGGCATCTCCCCCACAGGGGGGGAGATTGGCAGCTGCGGCGCCTCGCTCAGTCCTGCAACGTTGGAGATTGGCGAAAGCCAGTGTAACGGCCAATCTCCCCACTCGTGGGGGAGATGCCCGGCAGGGCAGAGGGGGGCGCGGCAGAACGCGACCTTGCAATTGTCCGTGAACACCGACCTCGCTTTTTGCCGGCCGTGTCGTATTTTGTTCTTGCTTTGTGCCGGCAGCTATGCTACTAATATGGGTATGGTGATGATTGTCACCGACGACCCGCCCTCGAGGCGGGTTTTTTGTTTTTGACTTTGAAAATTTCGGTATTGCCGGGCTGAGGTTGGCGGGACAGCGCCGCCCTCTGTCCTGCCGGACATCTCCCCCACTTGGGGGGAGATCAGCTGGCGTCGAGGGTTTCGCCAACGTCCGACCTGTGGCGGCGTACAGTCTCACGACGTCACTCCCGGCAGCTTTACCGCGCTTGCCGCTTCCACCGCCGCGCCGCTGCGTACCATGGCGATGGCCTTCTCCATGTCGGGATGGAAGTGCCGGTCGTTGTCGAGATGCGGCACCTCTGCCCTGACCAGCCGGCGCACCGCCTCCAGTGCCGCGCTCGAGGCCAGCGGGGCATGGAAATCGCAGCCTTGCGCCGCGGCCAGCAATTCGATGCCGATGACGGCCGTCGCATTCTCGACCATGCCGATGAGCCGGCGCGCGCCATGTGCCGCCATCGAGACGTGGTCTTCCTGGTTGGCCGAGGTCGGGATCGAATCGACGCTGGCCGGATACGCTTTTTGTTTGTTTTCCGAGACGAGCGCCGCGGCTGTCACTTGCGGGATCATGAAACCGGAATTCAGACCCGGCTTGGGCGTCAGAAAGGCCGGCATGCCCGACAGCGCCGGGTCGACCAGCATGGCGATGCGCCGTTCCGACAGCGAGCCGATCTCGCAGACGGCGAGCGCGATCATGTCGGCGGCGAAGGCCACCGGCTCGGCGTGGAAATTTCCGCCAGAAAGCGCTGTGTCGTCCTCGGCAAAGATCAGCGGATTGTCGGTGACGCCATTGGCCTCGGTGCCGAGCGTATCGGCGGCCTGACGCAGCACGCTGAGTGCTGCGCCCATCACCTGCGGCTGGCAGCGCAGGCAGTATGGGTCCTGCACGCGCTCGTCGCCGACGCGGTGCGATTCACGGATGGCGCTGCCGGCCATCAAATTACGCAACGCCTCGGCCGTCTCGATCTGGCCGCGATGTTTCCTGAGCAGATGGATGCGTGGATCGAACGGCGCGTCGGAGCCCTTGGCGGCATCGGTCGACAACGCGCCGGCGACCAGCGCTGACTGATAGAGCACTTCCGCCTCGAACAAAGCCGCCAGCGCATAGGCGGTCGAAAACTGCGTACCGTTGAGCAGCGCAAGGCCTTCCTTGGCGCCCAATATCACCGGCTCCAGGCCGTGCGAGACAAAGGCGACCTTGGCCGGGAAGCGGCCATGCGGGGTAAAGCATTCGCCGACACCGATCATCACCGCGGTCATGTGCGACAGCGGCGCGAGGTCGCCGGAAGCGCCGACCGAGCCTTGCGCCGGCACCACGGGGATAACGTCGTTGGCCAGCATCGCCTCGAGCAGCTCGATCGTCCGCGGCCGCACGCCGGAGGCGCCCTGGGCCAGGCTGGCCAGCTTCAGCGCCATCATCAGCCGGCAAATTGCCAGCGGCATCGGCTCGCCGACGCCGGCGGCATGCGACAGCACGATGTTTCGCTGCAGCGTCTCGAGGTCGGCGGCGGGGATGCGCACGCTGGCCAGCTTGCCGAAGCCGGTGTTGATGCCGTAGACCGGCTCGCCCTTGGCAACGATCCTGGCGACGGCCTCGGCGCTGGCCTTGATCTTCGGCCGGCAGGCATCGTCGAGCCTCAGTGCGGCGCCGCGATAGATGGCGCGCCAATCGGCCAGCTTGGCATTGCCTGGCCTGAGCTTGAGTTCGGTCATTGTCCCCTCCAGATGCGGGCATGCAGCGGGTTGAAGCCCATGCGGTAGACGAGTTCGGCCGGGCGTTCGACGTCCCAGATCGCCAGATCGGCGGATTTTCCGACCTCCAGCGTACCGGTCTGTCCAAGCAACCCGAGCGCGCGGGCAGCCTCGCGCGTGACGCCGGCAAGGCATTCATCGACGGTCAGGCCGAACAATGTCGCCGCCATGTTCATGGTCAGCAGCAGCGAGGTCAGCGGCGAGGTGCCGGGATTGTTATCGGTGGCAACGGCCATCCTGACGCCATGCTGGCGAAACAGGGCGATCGGCGGCTTCTTGGTCTCGCGGATGAAGTAGTAGGCGCCGGGCAGGATGGTCGCCACGGTTCCTGCCTTCGCCATCGCCGCCGCGCCCGCCTCGTCGGTATATTCGAGGTGATCGGCCGATAGCGCACCATAGCGTGCCGCAAGTTCCGCGCCGTGCAGATTGGACAGCTGGTCCGCATGAAGCTTGACCGGCAGGCCCGCCGCCTTGGCCGCATCGAACACGCGAGAAATCTGCTCCGGCCAAAAGGCGATGCCTTCGCAAAAGCCGTCGACGGCATCGGCCAGGCCCTCGGCAGCGACGGCCGGCAAAATCTCGTTGGCGACAAGATCGATAAAGGCGTCCTTGTCGCCTTTTGCTTCGGGCGGCAGCGCATGAGCGCCGAGGAGAGTGGTTCTGACCGTCACCGGCCGCTCACCGCCCAGCCGTCGCGCGGCGCGCAGCGACTTCTTCTCGTTTTCGAGGTCGAGACCGTAGCCGGATTTGATCTCGACGGTGGTGACGCCTTCGGCGATCAGCGCGTCGAGGCGTGGCAGCGACTGGGCGACCAGCTCGTCCTCGCTCGCGGCGCGCAGTGCCTTGACCGAGGAAACGATGCCGCCGCCGGCCTTGGCGACCTCCTCATAGGTGGCGCCGGCCAGCCGCATCTCGAATTCATTGGCACGGTTGCCGGCATGGACCAGATGGGTGTGGCAGTCGATCAAGCCAGGCGTGATCCAGCGGCCTTCGCAGTCGGTCGCCTCGGCGTCTTTGCCAAGTGCTCTGGGGCGGAGCGCTGCCGGCATGTCGGCTTCCGACCCGGCATAGACGATCCGGCCGTTGCGCACGGCGATTGCACCGTGCTCGACGACGCCTAACCCGGCGCTGCTATCAGCCATGGTCGCGAGGCGCGCATTGCGCCAAAGGCGAAGCTCCCGTGCCCGGTTTTTGCTCTCTCCAGCCATCATCTTTTCCGTTTCAATCGGGAGTTATTATGTATATACATATCAAAAGGCACTGCAAGCGCTATCATCACATGGCCAACCGGGATTTGGAGAAAGACGTGACGGCGATTTTTGCGGAACAGGCACTTCTGCCCGACGGCTGGCGCAGCGATGTGCGGATCGTAGTCTCCGACGGCAAGATCGCAACGGTCGAGGCGGATACCTCGCCTCTGCCTGGCGACGAGCGCCATTCTATCCTTTTGTCCGGCATGCCGAACCTGCACAGCCATGCCTTCCAGCGCGGCATGGCCGGCCTTGCCGAATTGCGCGGCCCTTCCGCCGACAGTTTCTGGAGCTGGCGCGAGGTGATGTATCGTTTCGCGCTGTCGATGACGCCGGACCAGGTCGAGGCGGTCGCGGCGCAACTCTATGTCGAGATGCTGGAGGCCGGGTTCTCGCGCGTCGGCGAGTTTCACTATTTACACCACGACCGCGACGGGCGGCCCTATGCCAATATCGCCGAGATTGCGGAGCGCATCGTTGCCGCAGCGTCCGAGACAGGCATCGGGCTGACTTTGCTGCCCGTCTTCTACGCGCATTCCTCTTTCAACCGCGCTGCGCCAAATGAAGGCCAGCGGCGATTCATCAACGATGTGAACCAGTTCTCGCGGCTTGTTGAGAAAAGCCGCGAATCCCTTCGCGCGTCGACTCAGGCTGTCGTCGGCGTGGCCCCACACAGCCTGCGTGCCGTGGCACCCGAGGAACTGGAAAACATCACGGCGATGGCGCCGGAGGGGCCGATCCACATCCACATCGCCGAGCAGATGAAGGAGGTCGAGGACTGCCTTGCCTGGTCCGGGGCGCGGCCGGTCGAATGGCTGCTTGCCAATGCCAAGGTCGACCAGCGCTGGTGCCTCATCCACGCCACCCACATGACCGACACCGAGACGACCGATATGGCGAAAAGCGGCGCCGTTGCCGGCCTCTGCCCGATCACCGAGGCCAATCTCGGCGACGGCACCTTTGCCGCGCCCCTTTTTATGCAGCATGGCGGCCGCTTCGGCATCGGCTCGGATTCCAACGTGCTGATCGGCCTGCCCGACGAGTTGCGCCAGCTCGAATATTCGCAGCGCCTCGCCCACCGCGCCCGCAACGTGCTGGCGGTGGCCGGCGGATCGACCGGTCGCGCGTTGTTCGATGCGGCGCTCGAGGGTGGCAGTTCCGCGCTGGGCGCCGGCGCCTCGCGGATCACTGCCGGTGCCTCGGCCGATCTCGTCTCGCTCGACGGCAAGCATCCATCGTTGGCGGGCAAGGCAGGTGATGCGATCCTCGACGCCTGGATTTTTGCCAACGGCACCAAGATCGATTGCGTCTGGGTGCATGGCAGGAAACTGGTCAGCGACGGCAGGCATGCAAGACGCGATGCCATTGCCGAGCGCTTCCGCAAGGTGATGACGGCGCTTTCGGCATGAGCATGATCGAGGCGATAAGCGCGGATTCTGGAAGCGCGGACGGCGGCGAGGCCCTTTCGCTACACCGGCGCATCCTGTCGGACATCAGCGAACGGATTCTGTCCGGCGCCTGGGCGCCCGGCCACCGCATTCCGTTCGAGCATGAACTGACGGAAGAATACAGATGTTCGCGCATGACGGTGAACAAGGCGCTGTCGCAATTGGCCAAGGCCGGGCTGATCGAGCGCCGGCGTCGCTCCGGCAGTTTTGTCCGCCGGCCGCAATCGCAGGCGGCCGTTCTCGAAATCCACGACATCCGAATCGAGGTCGAGGCACTTGGCCTGCCCTACCGCTACGAGCGCGTGGCGGGAAGCAGAAGGCGCAGCAGTGCCGACGATCGCGCCCTGCTGGAACTCGACGTCGCCGGGCCGGTGCTGGCGCTGGAATGCCGGCATTTCGCCGGCAACCGGCCGTTCGCCCACGAGCAGCGGCTGATCAACCTGGCTGCCGTGCCGGAGGCCGCCGAAGAGGCGTTTTTCGACACGGCGCCCGGTCCGTGGCTGATCGGCCGTGTGCCATGGAGTGCGGCCGAGCATCGCATCCGCGCGGTTGCAGCCGACAAGCATATCGCGGCGGCTCTCGACATCGCGACCGGCGCGCCGTGCCTGGTGATCGAGCGGCGAACATGGAGCGCCGAGCACCCCGTCACCCATGTCCGGTTCACCTACGCGGCCGAGAGCCACACGCTGGTGGCGCGGTTCACGCCGTCGCAGGGGTGAGCATTTCAACTGAGGGTCAGACCCCCTCACCCGGATTGCCGACCGAATTGCGAAGAGCATTCGGGGCAATCCGACCTCTCCCCGAGGGGAGAGGAGATCGCTGGTGCCAGCGCCAGTCTCTTCTCCCTCGGGGAGAAGGTGGCCGCGAAGCGGCCGGATGAGGGGGAACCTACGGAGCTGCTCAAATCGCCGCGGTGACAATGATCTCGACCAGATATTCCGGTCCGGCAAGCTTGGCCTCGCCGGTGGCGCGGGCCGGCGTGTTGCCCTGTGGTACCCATTTGTCCCACTCCGCGTTCATCTCGGCAAAGGTGCTCATGTCGGCCAGCCAGATGATCGCCTGCAGGATCTTGGTCTTGTCGGTGCCGGCCTTGGCCAGCAATTCGTCGATCGCCGCCAGAATGTCCCTTGTCTGGGCACCGACGTTTCCGCCCGGCTTGCCGACCTGACCGGCCAGATAGACGGTGTTGCCGTGGATGACGATCTGGCTCATGCGCGGGCCCACATCGATGCGACGAATGCTCATTGGATATTCCTTCTTCTCTTGCCAGTTGCGCCTGTTTAGGGGCCAGGTTCGCCGGGGGCAAGGCCGCTCGAGCGGAACCTCTTGAGCCAAGCCAAAGCGGACAACATGACGGCCCGGCCGCAATTCCGCCCGATTGGCTTGTTGACTAATGTAATAACATCACATATCGAATCCGCCCCTGCAGCACCGATCGTCGCCCCATGGATCGTCACATGAGCCAAACCTGCCTGACCTTCCGCGACCTGACGCTGGGCTATAACAGCCATCCTGCGATCCACCACCTCAATGGTACGATCCGCAAGGGGTCCTTGACGGCGGTCGTCGGCGCCAACGGCTCCGGCAAGTCGACGCTGATGAAGGGCATCGTTGGCGTCCTGAAGCCGATGGCCGGCGCGGTGATCCGGGCGCCCGGCGTGCGCGCCGCCTACCTGCCGCAGCAGTCCGAGCTCGACCGCTCCTTTCCGGCCCGGGTCGTCGACCTGGTTTCGCTTGGCCTGTGGCCGCGGCGTGGCATGCTCGGCCGCTATACCACGGAAGATCGCGACTCGGTCAGCAAGGCGCTGATGGCCGTCGGCCTCGGCGGTTTCGAGAAGCGGCCGATCGACACGTTGTCGGGCGGCCAGCTGCAGCGCACGCTGTTTGCCCGCGTGCTGTTGCAGGATGCCGAGCTCATCCTGCTCGACGAGCCGTTCAACGCGGTAGACACCAAGACCGTCGGCGACCTGATCGCACTGATCAAGCGCTGGCATGGCGAGGAGCGCACCATCATGGTGGTCGTCCACGATCTCGACCTGGTGCGGCAGAATTTCCCCGAAACACTGCTCCTGGCGCGCCAGCCGGTCGCCTGGGGCGAGACCAGGGAGACGCTGCGGCCGGAGAATTTGTTGCGCGCGCGCCGCTTCCACGAAGCCTGGGAGGACAACGCGCCATGGTGCGAGCCTGGCGAGCATGACCACGAGCACAGCAGCCACGAGCATAGCCATGACCATCATCACGGCTCCGGGCCGAGGGCGGCATGATGGACGTGCTTTACGGTCTTTTCGTCGCCCCGTTTGCCGACTACGCCTTCATGCAGCGGGCGCTCGCCGGTTCGATGATGCTGTCGCTCGGCGCCTGCCCGGTCGGCGTGTTCCTGATGCTGCGGCGCATGAGCCTGTCCGGCGACGCCATGGCCCATGCCATCCTGCCGGGTGCTGCCGCCGGCTTCCTGTTTTATGGCCTGGAGATCCTGCCGATGACCATCGGCGGACTGATCGCCGGCATCATCGTGGCGCTCGGCGCCGGCGCCGTCTCGCGCTTCACCATCCAGCGCGAGGACGCCTCGATGGCGGCCTTCTATCTGATTTCGCTGGCGATCGGCGTGCTTATGGTGTCGATCCGCGGCTCCAGCGTCGATCTCATGCATGTGCTTTTCGGCACCGTGCTGGCGCTCAACAACGAGGCGCTGACGCTGATCGGCGGCATCGTCGTGGTGACGCTGGTCAGCCTCGCCATCTTCTGGCGGGCGCTGGTCGCCGAATGCCTCGACCCCTTGTTCCTGCGCTCGGTCAGCCGGATGGGCAGCCCGGTGCATTTCATCTTTCTCGGCCTCGTCGTGCTCAACCTCGTCGGCGGCTTCCAGGCGCTCGGCACCTTGCTGTCGGTCGGGCTGATGATGCTGCCGGCAGCGGCGGCCCGCTTCTGGACCTCGCGCGTCGAGCCGATGTGCGTGCTGGCGACAGTGATCGGCTTTGCCTCTTGCATTGCCGGGCTGCTGTTGTCCTATCATGCGTCGCTGCCCTCCGGCCCGGCCATCATCCTGTCCGCCGGCGTCGTCTATTTCGCCTCGATCCTGTTCGGGACGCGCGGCATCCTGCGCGCCCGCATCATCCACCACCGCCACAGAACTGCCTGATCCCAACAAAGGAGACCCGTCCATGCAGAAATCGATCCGCGCCGCCTTGGCCGTGAGCGTTATAACATTAACCGCCCTTGGCGCGTCGTCGGCCTTCGCTGAGCCGTTGAAAGTGGTCGCCAGCTTCACCATCATCGGAGACTTCGCCAAGAACGTCGGCGGCGACCGGATCGATCTGACCACCATCGTCGGGCCGGACGGCGACGCGCATGTCTACGAGCCGAGCCCAGCCGATGCGGTGGCGATGGCTAAGGCCGACATCGTGCTGGTCAACGGCCTGCATTTCGAAGGTTTTCTGCAGCGCCTGGTCGACGCCAGCGCCACCAAGGCGACCATCGCCGTGCTGACCAAGGGCGTCACGCCGATCAATTTCAAGCCCGAATTCGCCGAGGCCGACGCCCACGCCGATGGTGAGACGGCAACCGATCCGCACGCCTTTCAGTCGATCGCCAATGCCAGGATCTATGTGAAGAACATCGCCGACGCCTTCTGCACGGCCGACGCTGCGGGTTGCGACAGCTACAAGGCCAATGCAGCCGCCTATACGCAAAAGCTCGATGCGCTCGAGGGCGAGGTACAGGCAGCGATCCAGTCGATCCCGCAAGAGAAGCGCGTCGTCATCACCTCGCATGATGCCTTCGGCTATTTCGAGCAGGCCTACGGCTTGACGTTCCTGGCCCCGGAAGGCGTGTCGACCGAGTCGGAGCCCTCCGCCGCCGACGTCGCCAAGCTGGTCAGCCAGGTGAAACAGGACAAGGCGGCGGCGATCTTCGTCGAGAACATCACCAATCCGCGGCTGATCGAGCAGATCGCCAGCGAGACCGGCATCAAGGTGGGCGGCACGCTCTATTCCGATGCGCTCTCACAGCCCGACGGCCCGGCCTCGACCTATATCGACCTGATGCACAACAACATCGCCCAGATCAAAGGCGCGATCCTCGGCAGCTGAGCCGACCGATCCGGTTCATCCAGCCGGGCTGGCGCATGATGCGTCCTGGCGACATGCGGCGTTAGCCCGGCTGGATTTCCGGCATCGAAATCTCTATCTGCGCGGATGGATTTCTTTTCGCGCGGATTGCCGACCGGGTCAGGGAGTGGCAAGACTGCCGCTAACCAGATTGCGAGGACCCCAGCCATGGAATACCGTCAGATCAGCGAGGACTATTCGGTCTCGGGCCAGATCCAGCCCGAGGATGTCGCGACCATCAAGGCCGCCGGCTTCAAGAGCGTGATCTGCAACCGGCCGGACGACGAGCAGCCCGGCCAGCCATCGGCCGACACCGTCAAGGCGGCGGTCGAGGGCGCCGGGCTCGCCTTCCGCTACATCCCCGTCATCAGCGGCCAGATCACGGCCGAGAATGTCGAGGACCAGGCTGAGGCGCTCGACGAACTCGAAGGCCCGGTGTTCGCCTATTGCCGGTCCGGCGCCCGCTGCACCAATCTCTATGGGCTGATCCAGCAGTCGAAGGGGTGAACGTTCGCGCCCTCAGATCGGCAGCGCGCCGGTCTCCTTCAACGTCTCCAGCACGATCGCCGTCTTCACATGCTGAACCGATTCGTGCGGGAGAAGCACGCTGTTGACGAATTCCGACAGCGACTTCAGGTCCGGCGTCACCACTTTCAATATATAATCCATCTCGCCGGTCAGCGCGTGCGCTTCCTGCACTTGCGGCAGCCGCGCCACCAATTCGCCGAAACGCCGCGCATTGTCGCGGTTGTGGGTGGCGAGCGTCACCGAAATGACGTTGACCAGGGAAAAGCCGAGCTTGTCGCGGTCGAGCACCGCCCGGTAGCCCTTGATATAACCGTCTTCCTCCAGCCGCTGGCGACGGCGCGAGCATTGCGACGCGGACAGGTTCACCCGTTCCGACAAATCGTTGTTGGTCAGCCGTGCATCGCCCTGCAGCAGAGCCATTATCTTGCGGTCAAACTGGTCGATGCGCGCGTCATCCATGAATATCCGCTCCGCAGTGCACAACTCGCGCATGATAAGACCATTTCAAGCGTTTGAATGCAAGCAATTTGCACTCGCTCCGCGCTATGATTGGGCTCAGATATGGCCGATGCGACCAATGCCAGATTTCGGGCCAGATTTCGGAGCAATGCCATGGGTCCCTTCCCGCACGACGCACCGCCCGCCAAGATCAGCAAAACCAATCCCGCCGGCACCGACGGCTTCGAATTCGTCGAATTCGCGCATGCCGAGCCGGAAAAGCTCGCCGAGCTTTTCACCCGCATGGGCTACGTGCCGGTGGCCAAGCACCGCAGCAAGGACATCACCGTCTGGCGGCAGGGCGACATTAATTATGTCGTCAATGCCGAACCCGGCTCGCATGCGATGAAATTCGTCGACAAGCACGGCCCTTGCGCCGCCTCGATGGCGTGGCGGGTGGTCGATGCCAGGCATGCCTTCGACCACGCCGTGGCCAAGGGCGCGACGCCCTATGAAGGCGCCGAGAAGGCGCTTGACGTGCCGGCGATCGTCGGTATCGGCGGATCGCTGCTCTATTTCATCGAAACCTATGGCGAGAAGGGCTCGGCTTACGACGCCGAGTTCGACTGGCTGGGCGAGCGCGATCCCAGGCCGGAAGGCGTCGGCTTCTATTATCTCGACCACCTGACCCACAATGTCTATCGCGGCCAGATGGACAAATGGTGGGATTTCTACCGCGACCTGTTCGGCTTCAAGCAGATCCATTTCTTCGACATCGACGGCAAGATCACCGGCCTGGTCAGCCGCGCCATCACCTCGCCCTGCGGCAAGATCCGCATCCCGCTCAACGAGTCCAAGGACGAGACCAGCCAGATCGCCGAATATCTGAAGAAGTACAATGGCGAGGGCATCCAGCACATCGCCGTCGGCACCGACGACATTTACGGCGCCACCGACAGGCTGGCCGCCAACGGCCTGAAGTTCATGCCGGGCCCGCCCGAGACCTATTACGACATGTCTTATGCCCGCGTGAACGGCCATGAAGAGCCGATCGAGCGCATGAAAAGGCACGGCATCCTGATCGACGGCGAAGGCGTCGTCGACGGCGGCACGACCAAGATCCTGCTGCAGATTTTTTCAAAGACTGTGATCGGGCCGATCTTCTTCGAGTTTATCCAGAGGAAGGGCGACGAAGGTTTTGGCGAGGGCAATTTCCGCGCTCTGTTCGAATCCATCGAGCAGGACCAGATCAAGCGCGGCGTGCTGAAGGTGGACGGCAAGGCAGCGTAGCCAGTTCGGCCGAGGTGCCTTGTGGTTTGATCAGTTATGACCTAAATTCTGGTCATAAAGGATCGAGTCATGAATGTTTCCATTGCCGAAGCCAAGGCCAAATTGTCGGAACTCGTCAGCCGTGCGGAAGCCGGCGAGGAGATCGTGCTCACACGCCACGGCAAGGTGGCGGCGCGTATCGTACCTCCGGCAGTGGCCGAATCCCTGCCGCGTATCGGCGCATTGAAGGGCAAGATCTGGATTGCGGACGATTTTGATGAACTCGGTCCCGAGTGGGATGAGTACGTGAAATGACGGTCGGCCCGTTTCTCGCCGACACACACATCATCCTCTGGTCGATTTCGGACGATCGGCGTCTCAGCGAGCACCACCGCGCTATTCTGGCTTCGGAAGCGGTGGTGTTCGCGAGCGCGGCTAGCGTCTGGGAAATTGCCATCAAACGCTCGATCAGAAAACTCGATGCGCCGGACGACCTGCCAACGCTGCTTCCAAGGATGCAATTTCAGCCGCTCGCCGTAACCTTCCAGCACGCAAACGCCGTCGGCAGCCTACCCCACCACCATGGTGATCCGTTCGACAGACTTCTGATTGCGCAGGCGCAAATGGAGAATCTCACCATCCTTACATCCGACCCGCATTTCGCCAGTTACGATGTGGCTTTGGCATAATTAGCCAAGCAGTTGGTCTCGCAGTCCCAGCCGCTCGACTTCGGCTTTCCTCAACTTAACATCGTAATCGAGGAAGAACTCGTCGAGTTGTGGCGGTTTCACCGAGGTGCCAGACAGCATCGCGTGCACCTGGCCGCGATGATGGATGTCGTGGATGAAGAGATGGGCGAGCAAATCGCCGATCCGCTCCGGTATCATGCCGTCCTCGCGCCGATCAGTGACGACGCGGCGTTCGAGATCGTCCGCCGACAGGCGGTCGCAAAAAGCGATCAGCCGCCGGTCGGCCTCCGCCCGCTTGCCAAAGAGCGTGTCCGCTTCGTCGAAGCGCAAGAACTCATCATAGGCCGCGGCGCCGACGCCGCCCTCTTCGAGAAAATCGAGATAGAGGTGATCGACCGCCAGAATGTGGTTCAGCGTTGCCTTGATCGACGGGAAGAAGCTGGTTCGCTCGGCTTCGAATTCACCAGGCTTAAGCTGCAGTACGGCGCCATAAAGCCGGTCGTTCGACCAGAGATTGTTGCGCGCCATGCGGCGGAAATGGTTCAGCAGGTCCATGACTTCACGCAGCTGACCGGACCAACGACAAGCCTGCCCCCATTAGCAGGAATCCAGCGAGAACAATCAGCAGCAGCCCGATCATGCGCCGCCGCATGCCTTGCGTTTCCTGGTCACGCGCGACGTTCGTGTTGGTGACGGTGTGAAACATCATCGCCTTGCGCGGAAAGCCGCTGCGGTTGGTCAGGCCGGGCGAGCGCGCCTCGATGCGATAGCTCAGCCGGATCGCCGGGATGAAGATCGCCAGCATGACAAGGGCCCAGACACCGCACAGGAGATAGAATGTCTCGCCTGTCATTCTCTTGCCCCCTCGTATTTCTCGACCTTCTGCTCGATGGCGCCGAAGATCGAATGCCCGCCCCTGTCCTTCATCTCGATGCGCACGGTATCGCCAAAGCGCAGAAACGGCGTCTTCGGTTCGCCGGCTTCGATGGTCTCGATCATACGCAACTCGGCGATACAGGAATAGCCGGCGCCGCCCGCCGAGACAGGCTTGCCCGGCCCGCCATCGAGCTTGTTGGAGACGGTGCCCGAACCGACGATGGTGCCGGCGGCCAGCGGCCGCGTTTTTGCGGCATGGGCAATCAGCGCCGGAAAGTCGAAGGTCATGTCGATGCCGGCGTTCGCCCGGCCGAACGGTTTGCCGTTGAGATCGACCAGCAGCGGCAGGCTGACCTTGCCGCCGTCCCAGGCATCGCCCAGTTCGTCCGGCGTCACCGCAACCGGCGAAAAGGCTGATGACGGTTTCGACTGGAAGAAGCCGAACCCCTTGGCAAGCTCGGGTCCGGTCAGGCCGCGCAGCGTCACGTCGTTGACCAGCATGACCAGCCGGATCGCTGCCCGCGCCTCGTCGAGGCCAGCGCCCATCGGCACGTCGTCGACAATGACGGCGACCTCGCCTTCCAGGTCGATGCCAAGGGTCTCGTCGATCATGCGGATTGGGTCGCGCGGTGCGAGGAAGGCGTCCGAACCGCCCTGGTAGATCAGCGGATCGGTCCAGAAGCTTGCCGGCATCTCGGCGCCGCGCGCCTTCCGCACCAGCTCGACATGGTTCACATAGGCCGAGCCGTCGGCCCATTGGTAGGCGCGCGGCAGCGGCGAATGGGCGTCGTGCTCGTGAAAGCGAGCCGACGGCACCGCATTGTTCTCCAGCGATTCGGCCATGGCGGTGAGATGCGGCGCGATCCGACGCCAGTCATCGAGCGCGGCCTGCAGCGTCCGCACCAGGAACGACGCATCGGTAAACCGCGTCAGGTCGCGCGAGACGACGACGAGTTTTCCGTCGCGCGTCCCGTCCTTCAAGGTGGCAAGCTTCATGCGGTTTCCTCTCCTGGCGCAGCTTTGGTGCTGCTTTGATTTTTTGTTCTAGGCATGATCTCTTCCGAAAACCGGTTTCCACTTTTCGAGATCATGCTCCAGCCCCACAACAAGGCCGTCGCGGGCGATCGTCAAGTCGCCGGCCCATGTTTTCCTGACGGCGGCAATCCAGTCGGCCTCGCCGATCTCGGGATCGTCGGCGGGAATGAGATGGTTGAGGACCAGTCTTTTGACGCCTGCATCGCTGGCGATGCGGCCCGCTTCCTCGGCAAAGCTGTGGCTGGCAAGCAGGTGTTCCCTCAGTCTTGCACCGTTGCCGGTCTTCGCGACCAACCGCTCGATGCCCTCTTCCAGCATGGCCTCGTGGACCAGGACGTCGGCGCCTTCGGCGAAATCCGACAATGGCGGAAAGAACGCCGTATCGGACGAGAAGACGATGCTTTGCCCGGCTTGCTCGAAGCGCAGCGCAAAGCAGTCCGTCACCGGCGGGTGGTCGACACGCAAGGCCGATATTTTGAGACCGCGCTCTTCCGCCACCTGCCCTTCACCAAACTCGACAATCGAGACCAGGTCGCGGAGATCCGGCCGCCCTTCGTCGGCGATGCGGATCTCGATGTCGAACTCCATCGCCTGGCAAAAGCGCTGCCAGTAGTAGCCGATGCCGGGCGGGCCGAATACGGTGACCTTTGTCCCCAGGCCGGCCGTCCATGCGGTGTGGATCAACGGTCCGAGTTCCAGCACATGGTCTGAATGCAAATGCGTGATGAAGATCAGGTCAAGCGCCTTCAGACTGACGCCGGCATCGGTCAGCCCGCGCGTTACGCCCAGCCCGCAATCGACGACGAGGGTGCGGCCGCCAATCTCCAGCAGCGATGAACTCGGCCACGGTCCGCCCGGCCGGAGCGCCGGACCACCCTTCGAGCCAAGAAGCACCAGACGATCCATCATGCGACGGCGCTCAAGACCAGTCGCCCTCGGGCGTGCCGTTGAAGCGTTTCTTCAGATCGGCCCAGCAGTCGATATAATTGTCCTGCCGGGTTTCGAGCTCGGCGCCATAGCGGGTCACCATCTGCGGGAAGCGTGTCTCGAACATGAAGGCCATGGTGTTGGCGAGCTTGACCGGTTTCAGCTCCGCGCGCGAGGCCTTTTCGAAGCCAGGCGCATCGGGTCCGTGGGCCAGCATCATGTTGTGCAGGCTGATGCCGCCGGGCACAAAGCCCTCTTCCTTGGCATCGTACTGACCATGGATCAGGCCCATGAACTCGCTCATGATGTTGCGGTGATACCACGGCGGCCGGAAAGTGTTTTCCGCCACAAGCCAGCGCGGCGGGAAGATGACGAAATCGATATTGGCGGTGCCTTCCTCGCCGCTCGGCGCGGTCAGCACGGTGAAGATCGATGGGTCAGGATGATCGAACAAGATCGCGCCGACCGGCGAAAAGGTCGCAAGATCATATTTGTAGGGCGAATAATTGCCGTGCCACGCCACCACATCCAGCGGCGAATGATCGATCTCGGTGACATGGAACTGGCCACACCATTTCGCGATCAGCCGGCACGGTGTTTCCTTGTCCTCGAACCAGGCACAGGGCGTCTTGAAATCGCGCGGATTGGCCAGGCAGTTGGCGCCAATCGGGCCGCGATCCGGCAGCGTCAGCTTGGCGCCGTAATTCTCGCAGACATAGCCACGCACTTGCGGATCCACCAGTTCGACCTTGAACACCAGGCCGCGCGGCAGCACGGCGATCTCGCCCGGCCTGAGTTCGATGACGCCCATCTCGGTGACGAAGCGCAAGGCTCCAACCTGCGGCACGACCAGCAACTCGCCATCGGCGTTGAAGAAATGGTCGTCGGCCATCGAACGGTTGGCGACATAGACATGTGCCGCCATGCCGGTCTGGCCGAGCACGTCGCCGGCGGTGGTGATCGAGCGCATGCCGGCGATGAAGTCTGTCGGCTCTTTCGGCATCGGCACGGGGCTCCAGCGATACTGGCCGAGAGCGAGCTGGTGGTCGCCGACGTTCGGCGCGCTTTTCCACAGCGGATAATTCGCCGCTTTGAAGCGACCGGTATGCCTGACGCTCGGCCTTATCCGATAAAGCCAGGAGCGCTCATTGGTGCCGCGCGGCGCAGTGAAAGGAGAGCCCGAAAGCTGCTCGGCGTAGAGGCCGTAGGCCGGCCGCTGCGGCGAGTTGCGTCCTTGCGGCAGCGAGCCCGGCAAAGTCTCGGTCTCGAAGTCGTTGCCGAAACCCGGCATGTAGGAATAGGCCATGGCATCCTCCCTGGATACTGACAGAGCGCGCTCCTCGCCTCCGATGGCTGCGGCACTCAAGCATTGACCAAACTGGTTTCATCTGTAACCATTGAAAATGTAACTATCAACCACGGCGTCTGCCGGGATACAAAATCATGGACGTCCTGGAACTCGAAAGCTTCCTGCCCTACCGGCTCTACCGTCTCGCCGATGCCGTCAGCCGGGAATTCTCCAGGATATACAAGGACCGTCACGGCCTGACCCGACCCGAATGGCGCACGCTGGCCGGGCTCGGCCAGCACGGCACCATGACCGCGACGGAACTCGGCGAGCAGTCGGCCATGCACAAGACCAAGGTTTCGCGAGCCGTCGCCGAGCTCGAACGGCGCCGCTGGCTCACTCGCACACCGGATGGAAAAGACAGGCGGGTCGAGCATCTGACGCTGACCCGAGCTGGCCTTGTCGCCTATCGCGAGATGGTGCCGCTGGCTAAAGCGTTCGAGCTGGAATTGCTTGCGAGGCTGAGCACGGAACAGCGAGCGGCCGTTGTCAGCGGAGTGGCGGCCCTGGAGATGGCGTTGCCGGATCGACGAAAGGAGCTGTGAAAGCTGCTACGCAGCGATCGTTCACACCCCCTCTGTCCTGCCGGACATCTCCCCCTCAAGGGGGGAGATTGGACGTCGCTTCGGCTTTCGCCAATCTCCAAAGAAGAGCGATGTCGGCGAAGCTGCCAATCTCCCCCCTTGAGGGGGAGATGGCCGGCAGGCCAGAGGGGGGTGCTGTCCCGCCAACATTTCTGATCGCCTACCAGTCCATCACCACCTTGCCGGAATTGCCGCTCTTCATCGCTTCGAAGCCGGAAACATAGTCGTCGATGCCGATGCGGTGGGTGATCAGGCCGCTGACATCGAGAGGACCCTGCACCAGCGCAATCATCTTGTACCAGGTCTCGAACATCTCGCGGCCGTAGATGCCCTTCAGATGCAGCATCTTGAAGATGACCTTGTTCCAGTCGATTTCGAAGCCGGTCGGCGCGATGCCGAGAATGGCGATCTTGCCGCCATTGTTCATGGTGTCGATCATGTCGCGGAAGGCAGGGGCTGCGCCCGACATTTCGAGGCCGACGTCAAAGCCCTCGGTCATGCCAAGCGCCGGCATCACGTCGCGCAGCTTTTCCTTCGATGCGTCGACGACATGCTGAACGCCAAGCTTTTTCGCCAGTGCCAGGCGCACCGGGTTGATATCGGTGATGACCACTTTTCGCGCGCCGACGCACTGCGCCACCAGTGCACCCATGATGCCGATAGGCCCGGCGCCGGTGACCAGCACGTCCTCGCCGACGAGATCAAAGGACAATGCGGTGTGAACAGCATTGCCTAAGGGATCGAAGATCGCCGCGATCTCGTCGGGCACGTCGTCGGGGATCGGCACCACATTGTGCTGCGGGATCGCCAGGTATTCGCCAAAGGCGCCCGGCCGGTTGACGCCGACGCCGAGCGTGTTGCGGCACAAATGCCCCCTGCCCGCCCGGCAGTTGCGGCAATGGCCGCAAACGATATGGCCTTCGCCGGAAACGCGCTGGCCGAGTTTGTACTCGGTCACCGCCGCACCGAAATCGGCGACGGTTCCGACAAATTCGTGGCCGGTAACCATCGGCACCGGCACGGTCTTTTGCGCCCACTGGTCCCAATTATAGATGTGGACGTCGGTGCCGCAGATCGCCGTCTTCCTGATCTTGATCAGCACGTCGTTGGGGCCGATCTCCGGCACCGGCACTTCTTCCATCCAGATGCCCGGCTCGGCCTTGGCCTTGACCAGCGCCTTCATCATGTTCGACATTCTTTTGTTCCCCAGAACCTTAGTCGCTTGAACCTCTTGATCCGGAATCGCTTTTCGGTTCCGGCCGTTCAGGAAATCACGCCGAGTTCCCGACCGACTGCGGCGAACGCCTCAACCGCGCGATCGATGTCTGCGCTGGAATGGGCGGCCGACATCTGCGTGCGGATGCGCGCCTGGCCCTTCGGCACCACCGGGAACGAGAAGCCGATGACATAGATGCCGCGCTTCAGCATCCGCGCCGCCATCTCCTGCGCCAGCGTCGCATCGCCAAGCATCACGGGGATGATCGGGTGGTCAGCGCCGGCCAGGGTGAAGCCGAGCTTGCCCATCTCGGACCGGAAATGCCCGGCATTGTCGTAGAGCCTCTTCCGCAATCCATCCCCGACTTTGATCAGTTCGAAGACCTTTATCGAGGCGCCGGCGATCGCCGGCATCAGCGTGTTGGAAAAAAGATAGGGCCGCGAGCGCTGGCGCAGCCAGTCGACCACCGGCTTCCTGCCCGACGTGTAGCCGCCCGACGCTCCGCCCAATGCCTTGCCGAGCGTACCGGTGATGATGTCCACCCTGCCCTCGACGCCACAATGTTCGGCCGAGCCACGGCCATTCCTGCCGACGAAACCAACTGCATGGCTGTCGTCGACCATCACCATCGCATCGTATTTGTCGGCGAGGTCGCAGACGCCCTTCAGATTGGCGATGGTGCCATCCATCGAGAACACGCCGTCGGTGGCGATCAGCCGGAACCGGCAGTCGCTCGCGTCTTTCAACCGCGCCTCCAGATCGGCCATGTCGTTGTTGGCGTAGCGGAAGCGCTTTGCCTTCGACAGCCGCACGCCGTCGATGATCGAGGCGTGGTTCAGCGCATCGGAGATGACCGCATCCTCCTCGCCGAGCAGCGTCTCGAACAGGCCGCCATTAGCATCGAAGCAGGAGCCGTAGAGGATAGTGTCCTCCATGCCGAGGAAATCAGAAATGGTCGCCTCGAGCTGCTTGTGTTCTTCCTGCGTGCCGCAGATGAAGCGCACCGACGCCATGCCGTAGCCGTAACGGTCGAGCGCCTGCTTGGCTGCTTCCCGCAGTTCGGCGCTGTCGGCGAGGCCGAGATAATTATTGGCGCAGAAATTCAGCACCTTCTCGCCGCCCACCTCGATCTCGGCCGATTGGGTCGAGGTTATCACCCGCTCGGATTTGTAGAGACCTGCCGATTTCAGTCCTTCAAGCTCGCTGTCGATGTGGAAAAGGAATGCTTCGGTCATGATCAGGCCCTGTTGAGATCGATGAGGACTGTCGCGCCGCGCGGATGAAAAATCCATCGCAAAAGCGACCGCTTCGGTGGCGGCAATGGCACGGCAGAGGCCACGATGTTCAAATGCAGAGGCGCCGCGAAAGATTGCAATAACCACTTTGCGGGTTTCCCGCCACGGTCGTCGCCGCCGGCCTGTTGCCATCCCAAAGCTGTTAACACTTTGAAGCCAAAGGTTGTCGCACAAGAATTCGTTGGCGAGAGGGCCGACTCGGAAAATGTCGCAGCAGCCGGTGCACGCCGTTTCGGGCAGGCTTATACTCCTGATCAAGTCCGGCTACTGGCTGGCTCTGCTGATCATAGCCGCCATGGTAGTGGCGTCCTTCATCCTGCTGCAACAGGTGATGGCGACCCAACGGCACAATCAGGCGCTGCTCGATATCGTCAGCACACAAAAAGCCCTGTCGCAGCGCATCGTCTTCCTTGCCGGCGCAACAGGCAGCGCCTCGCGCGATCAACAGCACGCCCTGGTTAGCGCGCTCAAGCAAGCGACAGTGGAGTTCGAGAAGAACTACGATCTGCTGCTCGAGCGGACCGCCGCCGATCCGGTGTCGCCGGCAAGATTCGATCCGAAATCGATCGAGAGCGTGCTTTTCGCCAAGCCGTACCATCTCGACTATTTCTCGGTCGGGCTTATCGCCAACGGCGAGCGTCTGATCTCTTCATTCGAATCGCGGCTCAACACGACCGGCAGCGGCGGCTACAAGGGCGGAGAGGAGCGCGTTAATCTGGACGCTTCCGTTGCCAACGCAACATTGTCGGGCTACGCAGCACTCGGCCAGCGCATCAGCGCCTACGCGGACCAGCGCTCCGAAAGGCTCCTCGATCTTCATCGCACATTGTTCCATTCGACCATCGGCGTCATCCTGCTGGTGGCACTTTTCATTTTCCGGCCGATGTCGAATGCCATCTTGCGCCGGACGCGCGAGCTGGTCGATGCACGCAATTCCATGGCCTTCATTGCCGTGCATGACGGGCTGACCGGCCTGCACAACCGTACCTTCCTGACCGACCATTTCGATACGTTCATCAGTGGTGCGCAGCGAAGGCGTGAGCGGGTCGCCGTAGTGCAGTTCGACCTCGACCGGTTCAAGCAGATCAACGACACGCTCGGCCACGCCGCTGGCGATTATGTGCTGGTGGTGGCCGCGCAGCGCATGCGCGATTCCTGCCGGACGTCGGATCTCAACGTGCGTCTCGGAGGCGACGAATTCGTTGTCGTCCTCAACGACGCCGGCAGCACCGCGGACATCGATATCGTCGCCAGACGCATGCTGGCCAAACTCAATGAGCCGGTCATCTTCCAAGGCACGACGATCCATCCAGGCGTAAGTGCCGGGATTGCGGTCTACCCCGTCGACGCCGACAATGCGCAGGACCTGCTCGTCCATGCCGATCTGGCACTCTATTCAGCCAAGAGGCAGGGCGGCGGCAGTTTGTCGTTCTTCTCCGATGAGCTGAGGCGCGAACTTGATAATCGCAAGCAGCTCGAACTCGACATCAGGATCGCCATCTCTGAGAAGGCGTTCGAAGTCTATTTCC
Organism: Mesorhizobium sp. M0894; assembly: GCF_040319725.1. NCBI lineage: Bacteria > Pseudomonadati > Pseudomonadota > Alphaproteobacteria > Hyphomicrobiales > Phyllobacteriaceae > Mesorhizobium > Mesorhizobium sp. M0894. Next base: position 193,941 of record NZ_JAMYOG010000009.1, read on the forward strand.
AGCCGCAGGTGTCGCTGTCGGATGGCGCTATCAGTGGCATCGAGGCTTTGGTTCGCTGGAGGCATGCCGAGCGCGGCATGATCGCGCCGGGCGAGTTCATTCCGATCGCAGAAAAATGCGGCTTGATGCCCGAGATCGGCCGCATCGTTATTGCCAAGGCGATCGACGAAGCAGCCGAATGGAACCGCGCAGGCATCGCCTTCGGACGGATCGCCGTCAATGTGTCCGGCTCGGAGCTGCGCGAGACAGATTTCGAAGTCTTCCTGTTCGGTACGCTGGAGAGGGCTGGCCTGCCCGCGCACAAACTATCGCTGGAGATCGTCGAATCCGTTATTCTCGATGACGAGAAGACCGGTATCGCGGCAAAGCTGCGGCACATCCGCGCCGCCGGCATCCATCTTGAGCTCGATGATTTCGGCACCGGCTACGCATCGCTCAGCCATGTCAATCCAAACGAGATCGACCGGCTGAAGATCGATCGCCGTTTCGTCCAGAACATCAACGAGAACAGCGGCAACACCAAGATCGTGCGTGCCCTCACCGAGCTCGCCCGCGGTCTCGGCATCTCGATCGTCGCCGAGGGCGCCGAAACCGAAGCCGAGCTCGACTCGCTGATGGCGATCGGCTGCGACCAGGTGCAAGGCTATTCCATCGCTTTCCCGATGCCACCGGACAGGGTGCGCGAATGGCTGGTGGCCCGGGCGCCCAAGAAGGCCAAGCTGACGGTGCTGCAGGGCAGCCGGGCGTAGATCCGTCATGGTTCGGGCTTGCGAACCGACCTGATGAGCCGAGGCGGAAGGTCATCCTCATCACCGGGAAATGCTGCCAGCAATTGTCCAATGTTGGGCACACGCGCCAGTTTTTCGTAGTCCTGAAATGACAAAATGACCGCCTGCTTGCGGCCGCGCCGCGTGATGGCCGCCGGTTCTCCCGCGACGACCTGATCGAGCAGCGCCGAGAGTGTAGTCCTGGCATCCTTCAGCGAAATTTCGCGCATAGCGTTTTCCTAGCCTAATTCTAACCTTCGACATTGGCCCGCAGCGCGGCCAGCACCTGTGCAAACTCCGCCAACCTGTCGTCGGATAATCCCTTCCGCAGCCGCTTGTCGAAGGCTAACGCGGCGGTGCGCAATTTCAGGAACAGCGCTTCTCCGGCTTGGGTCAGCTCCACCTGGTGAACCCGGCGATTTTCGGGATCGCGGCGCCGTATCAGCAGGCCTTGCGTCTCCATGGCGTTGAGATGATGGGTCAGTGTTGCGCCCCGAATACCGATCATGCCGGCGAGCTCGCGTTGGTTGGCCAGCTCCCGCGACTTGACCGACAGCAAAGTCACCCAGACCGGCAGCGTGCCCCCCGCCTCGACCAGGGCAGCGTCGAAAGCCTGCGCGACCAGCTTGGCGGTGCGGGCGAGATTCATCCCGATCGGCGGGCGGTCAAAGGGCGTCATGATCCGACACTAGAACAAGGGCAAAGCCTATGGAACCGGCTCGAGCTTATGCGTTGACATCTAATCATTTGATATCTATCCATATGGTTAGCGGTGGGCAAGAGAGGAAATGCGGTCATGCAATATGTCTACATCATCGTCCTCGGCCTTCACGTCATGGCGGGTGTGTTCTGGGCCGGCACCACCATCGCGGTTGCCCGCGAACCGGAGATCCGGGCGGAACGTTTCTTCCGGCCGCAAATGGGCGCGGCCGGCGTGGTTTTCCTCACGGGTTTGCTGCTCTGGTATTTCTTCCACAACGGCTCCTTCGGCTCGATGGAGAAGGTCCTGGCGCTGGGCATCTTGACTGCCTTGATTGCCGCCGGGGTCCAGGGCGCACTGGTGGGTTCCGCCAGCAGGCAGTTGGCCGGCGCTGATGCGGCGACGCAAACCCAGTTGCGCGCGAAGATGACAAAAGGCGAACGCATCGCCGGCGGGCTGCTGGTCATCACCGTGTTCTGCATGGCTACCGCCAGGATGTTTTGAGCGGCCTGCCGCAATCGCAAGATCGTACGGTGTCCGGCCGCAAGCCGGCGGCGTGCGCGGCGCGCAGAACGAGCCGAAGTACCGTGGTGGCTCTCCGTACGGAGGTTCGGCTGCGCGCCACCAATCAATCCAAAATATTCCTCAGATTCGCAAGCCGAACCTGATGCCGTCATAGATGGCGGCGTGGATGTTGCGCGAGGCTACTGCATCGCCGATGCGGAAGAGCACGAAACCGGCGTGAGGATTGCGCACGGGAAAGATGTCGCCGCCATTGACCAGCTTTTCGTAGTCGATCGCGCCGGCGTTCTTCGACAGCGGCTTCAGCGCCAGATAGAGATCGTCGAGCGGCAGCGTGCCGTGCTCGACCACCACCTGGTCGACGCGGCGCTCTCCGCGCCAGCCATCAGCGAAGTCGGAGGCGAGCTCGGCGATCAGCTGGTTGCCCTCGCGCCGCACCGAACGCAGCCGTGTGTTGATGGTCACCGTGACACCCTTTTCCTGGAAGGCGCGCATGTAAGGCACATGGTTCATGCCGCCCATTTCCGGCGCGAAGAAGCGCTCTGGTGAAACCAGCTCCAGCCTGGCGCCGCTGTTGGCGATCAGTTCGGCAGCACCCATGCCCTGATGGCCGCCATTGTCGTCATAGAGCAGCACGTTCTCGGCCGGCTTGACGCTGCCGGCCATGATGTCCCAGCTCGAGGTGACGAGATCGTCGCCCGCAGTCAGAGGCGGGTTCTGCGGCAGGCCGCCGGTGGCGATCACCACCACGTCCGGCGACAGCGCCAGCACGTCGTCCTTCTCCGCCCAGGTGTCGTAGCGGATCTCGACGCCGAGCCGGTCCAGCTCGGCCAACCGCCAGTCGATGATGCCGATCAATTCCTTGCGGCGCGGGTTCTGCGTTGCCAGCCGCACTTGGCCGCCGGCCTGGCTCGATGCTTCCAGCACCGTTACCTGGTGCCCGCGCTCGGCGGCGACCCGCGCTGCCTCCAGCCCGCCGGCGCCGGCGCCGACCACGACCACCTTTCGCTTCGGTCCCTCGGTTTTCGGGATGATATGCGGGATATCAGCCTCGCGGCCCGTTGCCGCATTGTGGATGCACAGCGCCTCACCGCCCTCATAGATGCGGTCGAGGCAGTAGGTTGCACCGACGCAAGGACGTATCTCGTGCTCGCGGCCCTCCATCACTTTTTTGACGATGTGCGGGTCGGCGATATGGGCGCGCGTCATGCCGACCATGTCGAGCTTGCCGGTGGCGATGGCGTAACGCGCGGTGGCGACGTCGGAAATCCGCGCAGCATGGAAGGTCGGGAATTTCGTCGCCGCCCTCACCTCGCCGGCGAAGTCGAGATGCGGCGACGACCGCATGCCGGTCACCGGAATGACTTTTGTCAGCGCGGCATCAGTCTCGATCGAGCCACGGATGATGTTGAGGAAATCGACCTTGCCGGAGCCGGCCAGCCGCCTGGCGATTTCGACGCCTTCCTGTTTCGACAGGCCTTTCTCGAAATCCTCGTCGGCGACCATGCGGATGCCGACGACGAACTTTTCGCCGACCGCGGCACGCACCGCATCGAGCACCATTCCGGTGAAGCGCAGCCGGTTGTCGAGCGAGCCGCCGAAATCGTCGTCGCGCTGGTTGGTGGCCGGCGACCAGAAGCCGTCCATCAGGTGGCCGTAGGCCTCGAATTCGATGCCGTCGAGGCCGGCAGCCTGGCAGCGCTGGGCGGCCGCCGCGTAGTCGGCGACGATGCGCTCGATATCCCAGTCCTCGATAATCTTGGGAAAGGCGCGATGCGCCGGTTCGCGCACCGGCGAAGCCGACAGCACCGGCAGCCAGTCGGCCTTGTTCCAGCCGGTGCGGCGGCCGAGATGGGTGATCTGGATCATCACCTTGCAGTCATGCTCGTGGCAGGCATCGGTAAGCTCGGCGAGCCACGGCACGATGCGGTCGTCATAGACATGCAGATTGCCGAAGGCGGCCGGGCTGTCGCGCGAGACGATCGCCGAGCCGGCGGTCATGGTCAGCGCCATGCCGCCCTTGGCCTTTTCGGCATGGTAGAGCCGGTACCGCTCCTTTGGCATGCCGTCCTCAGAATAGGCCGGCTCATGGCTGGTCGACATCACCCGGTTCTTCAGCGTCAGATGCTTGAGCTGATAGGGCTGGAGGAGCGGGTCGTTGTTAGTCATCGTCTTCCTGCTGTTTCAAATTGTGCTAATGAGCGGCAAATTTTTGTTTTTACGCATGTCGCTATCCCAAAATCGCTGCGCAGTTTTGGGCGACATGCAGCAAGGAACCTGCTCATGACCGATACGAAAAACCTCACCCAGCTCGGCACCAACGTCGAGGCGCCACAGAGCCCTGAAGCGGCAGTCCTGGAAACCGTGCCATTTTCGCGCGGCGACGGCCCGCCGGCCATCGTTCGCTTCACCTGCCCGGAATTCACTTCGCTCTGCCCGGTCACCGGCCAGCCGGACTTCGCCCATATCGTCGTCGACTACGCACCCGATGCGCTGCTGGTGGAATCGAAGTCGCTCAAGCTGTTCATGACCTCGTTTCGCAACCATGGCGCGTTCCACGAAGAATGCACCGTCATGATCGGCCGCCGCATCATCGCCGCGACCAAGCCATTGTGGTTGCGCATCGGCGGCTACTGGTATCCGCGCGGCGGCATTCCGATCGACGTGTTCTGGCAGACGGGCGCCCCGCCGGAAGGTGTGTGGCTGCCCGACACCGGCGTCGCCCCCTATCGCGGGCGCGGGTGAGCCTGAGTTTCTGAGGAAAATACGTTGCATCAGTTGAGCGGGAGCCGCCGGTAGCGGCCGGGATTGTTCGGGTCGCTGAAATGGCCCATCGGCCCGTGTTCGGCGAAGTGGCCCGCCCAGCGTTTCATCGCAGCCGGATCGAGTTCGACGCCCAGCCCGTCACCCTCCGGCACGCGCACCGTATTGCCCGTCTGGCGGAAAGGACCGTCCTTGATGACATCGCCGATCTGCCAGCGAAACAGCGACTGCGATGCTTCGGTGATCCACGGTGTCGCCGCCACGACGTGCAGATAAGCCGATGTCATGATGCCGAGATCGTTCGAATAGCACCAGAACCCCTTGCCCATCGCCTCACAGGCGGCGATGAATTTCAGAGTTTTCGACAATCCGCCGAGTGCTGCGAAATTGCAGACGAAGTAATCCGGCGCACCGAGCGCGACTGCCCGTCTGAGATCCGGGATGTGCGTGGAGAACGGAATGCGCGAATGCTGGCGCAGCGCTGCCATCTCCTCGAAGGTCGCGACCGGATCCTCGTAATTGCGGATGTTGAACGGCTCGATCTCGCGCAGTACCCAGCGCGCTGTGGTCAGCGACCACTGCATGTTGGAATCGAGTTTGATCTGCGCCTTATCGCCAAGCGCCTCGCGCAGCATGCGCACTGTCCTGATCTCGAGCTCGGGATCGCCCATGATCAGCTTGCCCTCGAAGATCGTCGAGCCGTGCTGTTCTCGCATGCCGAGACAATAGTCGACGATCGCTTCGGCGGTCATCTCGCCGCCGGCTCCGCCTTGAGCGGGGCGAAAGGCGAAATATTCCGAAAACGGAATGTCCTTGCGCACCGCGCCGCCGAGCAGCTTATAGAGCGGCATGCCGAAGACCTTGCCTCTTATATCCCAGAGCGCCAGTTCGATGGCGCCGAACGCCACCGTGGCTGCGTTCTCGCCGGTGTTGGCGGTGATCTGCCAGGGCGGCACACAGCGCGCCTCGCAGTCGGCGATGTCGAGCGGATCGGCGCCAATCAGCGCCGGCGCGATCTCGGCCTTGATCACCTCGCCGAAATGCCACCATGGCGCCTCGCCCAGTCCGACCACGCCTTCGTCCGTCTCGACCTCGATGATCGATTTCGAGGCGCCGCCGTAGAGACCAGCCGTCCACCAGAACGGAGCATCGAGCGGGACGTTGACGTGGGTGACGCGGACGTTGGTGATCTTCATCGGTTCCGTTCTCACTCGCACTGGTATTGGCTTAGCGCCCATTCGCCGGTCACCGAGAGCAGGTCCGATATCTTCCAGTCGCCATCGATCTTTTTGAACTTCCATTCCAGCCGGTGCGGATTGCCGGAGACGACAAAAGCGACGACGACCTTGGCCTCGTCGCCCTTGATCGCTTCGATGGTCTTCAGGCTCTTGTCGATCTCCGCCTTTTCGTATTCGGAATTGTCGAGCGCCATGTTGGGATCGAGGCACTCGCCCTGCCCCGACCTCCGCAGCGCGTCGCTCTTGTCCAGCACCGACTTTGCCGGGTCGGTGAAATGACCCCGCTGAGCCGGATCGACCTCGAGCCCGGCATGCTCGTAGAACGGCTTCACCACCGCGGTCGGCGAGCCCGGCTGCACGGCTGCGGCCGGCGCGTTTTCTGCCGGCGGCGAAACTGCCGGCGGAGGTGCCGCACTGTCGGCCGGCGCATTTGCGGGCGGCGCGCCGAATAGGCCCTGAGCGGCGGCGCTGCTCAATCCGGCCAGCAGGCACGCAGTCGCCAAAATCCAGGGACGGCAGCGAAGCACGGCATCACTCCGGCGACTGTCCGGCCAGGCATTCGAGCGCACTCAGGGTCCAGCCGCTGGTCTTCGAGGTAATGTCGGCGACCTTCCACTGGCCGTCGATCTTCTTCAACGACCAGACCATTTCGCGTTTGGAACCATCGCCTTCCGGAAAAAGGTTGAACGTCGCCGTCACCTCGGCGCTGTCGCCGTCCAGCGTTTCGGCCAGCGTCAGCGTCTTGGCCACGGTCTTCTCGTCATAGTCCTGCGCATCGAGACCAGGGGCGAAGTCGATGCAGGGAACTTCATCCGGATGGTTCTTTGCCGCATTGTCGTTCAATTCGAACAGTTTCGTCACCGGCGCGGTGAAGCGGTCGCGATATTGCGCATCGGCCTCGAACTTGACCGACGGGACATAAAAGAACTTCACGGCGTTGGCAGCAGGGCCGGCAAACGCGGCCGCCGGCACGGCCATCGAAAGCGCGGCAACAAAAAGTGGCAGTTTCATGGGTGTCCCCGATTGTTCACTGACGGAAGCTATCAGTACCACGCATCTTGCCCGTCGGCCTTCTTGCGGTCCATGAAATCCTGCAACGCGTCCTCTGCTGGCAACTCAGGCGTTCAGCCAGACGTTCTGGAGATCCATCTCGAAGGTTTGGTGGACACCGTAGTTCTTCACCTTCTCGTTCATGTGGCTGAACAGCTTCTGCCAAAACGGCTGAATGATGACGCCCGAATCTTGCAGGATCTGCTCGATGTCCTTCATGACCTCGCGGCGCTTCTCGACGTCGATGAGCGAAAGAGCCTGCTTGAGCTTGGCGTCGAAATCAGGGTTCGAGTAGCCGGTTTCGTTCCAGGCCTCGCCGGTGCGATAGCCGAGCGCCAGCACCTGTACGCCAAGCGGGCGCATGTACCAGATGGTCATCGAATAGGGGTATTTCGTCCAGTCGTTCCAGAATGTCGATCCCGGCAGCACGGTGCGCTTCACCTTGATCCCGGCATCGCGCAACTGGCCGGCAATAGCGTCGCCGGTGTTCTTTTGCCAATCGTCCTCGACGGTGATCAGTTCATGCTCGAAGTCGTCCTGCCCGGCATCGGCCATAAGCTTCCTGGCGCCCGCGGCGTCGCGTGTCTTCTTGGGCAGCGCGTAGTATTCCGGATGAATCGGACTGACGTGGTGGTTTTCACCAACAGTGCCTCGCCCGGCGTAGCCAAGTTCGAGCACCGCTTTGTTGTCGACGGCCATCTGGAGGGCGTTGCGAACCCGCTTGTCGTCATAGGGCTTGTTCGTGATGTTGGTCCGGGCGACGAGCGTGGTCGCTGTCGCAACCTCCGATTTGACCAGCCCCATCTTGTCGAGAATGTCTATGAAGTCGGCCGGCGTCTCGAAGTTGAGATCGATTTCGCCGGAGTCGAATGCATTTATCGACGCGTTGAAATCGGTTCCGTAGTCGATGAATTCGACGCCGTCGAGAAGCGCTTCACCGCCCCACCATTTGCCAGTCTCCCGACGCTTGACGACCGCTTTCTGGCCGACCGAATAGGACACTAGTTCGAACGGCCCGGTGCCGATCGGCTTCTCGATCGGATTGGCGCCGTCGGCGTCGAAGTTGCGATGGACCACGAGCGCTGGATAATCGGTGAAGTTCGGGATCAGCGAGATGTCCGGTTCGTTCAGCTTCAGCTTGACCGTGTTGTCGTCGACCTTGGTGATCGCGCCATCCCTGGCCTTGCCGGTTTTTGCGTCGATCAGCGCACCGACGCGCGCGGCCATGGAATTGCCGGCGGCAGCCTTTTCGCACCAGCGCGTCAGATTGTAGGCCACATCATCGGCGCCGAAAGCATCACCATTGGTCCAGGTGATGCCCTTGCGCACATGCAGCACATATTCGGTGGCGTCGTCATTGACCTCCCAGCTTTCGAGCAAAACCGGCTCGAATGTGAACTGGCGGGTGTAGCGGACAAGCGGCTCCAGCCAGCAGCGTGAAATGTTCGCAAGTTCCACCCAGTCGTAGGTGCGCGGGTCCTTTTGTGCCTTCACCGACATCGAAACATGCAGCGTTCCGCCTTTCTTCGGCTCTTCAGCCAAAGCCTGTTCCGGCACAGCAAGACCGATCATGCCGTAAGCAAGAGCTGTCGATGCGCCGAAAGCGCTTGCCAGAGCCAGAAACTCGCGCCGATCCACATGACCTGCACGCGCTTCGCTGGCCATCGCTTCGATGGCGCTCGGCACGCGATCACCATTGCTTCTGAAGAGTGTCATTTTTTCCTCCGTTATGGTTCCCTTCGGGTCTTCGCCCGTTATCAACTAACGCTGTCCGGTAGTTTCTCCTCGCGCCGCGCAATCAAATCTTTGAGACCATCGGCGATGCCCTCATCGAGCTTCGGCTCCTCATAATCGGCGAGCATGTTGCGCGCTTTCTCGCGGCCGCGGGTGTCGTGGTCCTTTGCTCCTTCCGCCTTCCACTGTTCGAACGAATTGAAGTCCATGATGCTCGGTATGAAGAAGGCGGACTCGAAATGCTGGAGCGTGTGTTGGGTGCCGAGGAAATGCCCCTGCGGTCCGACCTCGCGGATAGCCGCCATAGCCTCCTTGAAATCGTCGAATGGCAGCCCGCCAGCATATTTGTACCAGCCGACAAGCTGCTCGCAGTCGGTGGCAAATTTCGAATAGCCGCAGGTCAGGCCGGCCTCGAGCCAACCGGCGGAGTGCCAGATGTAGTTGGCGCCGGCAAGGATGGCGGCATGCATCAGCATGTTCGCCTCGTAGCCCGCCTGGGCGTCGTTCAGCTTCGAACCGACATGGAAACCGGACGTGCGCCACGGCAGCCGATACTTCCGCGCCAGCGCGCCCATGAGATACATCATCTGGGCCGCCTCCGGCGTGCCGCCCATGGGAGCGCCGGTCTTCATGTCGACCGTCACCATGAACTGTCCGTAGATCTGCGGCGAACCCGGACGCAAGAGCTGTGTGAACGCGACGCCCGCCAGCGCTTCGGCATTGACCTGCGCGACCGCACCGACTGCAGAGGCCGAAGTCGAGGCGCCGCAAAGGGCGAAGGGCGCGAGGATCAGCGGCTGGTTGTGGCGCGCATAGACTTTCATCGCGTCCAGCATGGTGGCATCCCAGACCAGCGGCGAATTGCAGTTGGTGATCGCCACCAGGACCGGGTTGTCGCGGACATAGTCCTCGCCGAACACGATGCCTGCCATCGCCATCGTGTCTTCGGCTCGATCTTTGGAGGTCACGATGCCCATGAACGGCTTGTCGGAGTGCTTCAGCGCTGAATGGATGATGTGGAGGTGACGCTTCGGCACCGCGATTTCCATCGGCTCGCAGATGATCGAGCTCGACGAATGCAGCGCCGGCGCCATGTAGGCGAGCTTGTGGAAATTGTTGAGGTCGGCGAGTGTGCCGTAGCGCCTGTTGTTGTCGAGGTCGCGCACATAAGGCGCCCCGTACATCGGCACGAAGATGGAGTTGTTTCCACCCACACGTACGGAACGCTGGGGATTCCTCGCATTGAGCGTGAACTCCGACGGGACCTTCGAGACGAGGTCCATCAGCAGGGCGCGGTCGATCCGGACCCTTGTCTCGGAGACATCGGCGCCCGCCGCCTTCCACATTGCGATAGCCTCGTCGTCGCGGAACTCGCATCCCACCTCTTCGAGGATGCTGAGCGACTCCTGGTGGATGAGCTCCACCGCCTCGTCCGGGACCATCTGATACACCGGAATCTTGCGAACCAGGGTCGGAAATGACGCTACGGGAGCTCCCCGCAGCGCCTTGCGCCCCAGGCGGCCACCCGCGCGACGATTGGTATGTTCGCTCACTTCAACGGCCGGTGCGTTCATGGAGGCTCCATCTTCCTGTCTCGATCAATCTAGCCAGACAAAATGCAGCTGTGACGCTGGAAAATCCTGATCTCTTGTATAAGCTCAGCTTATGCGAAGCTTGCGCCATCTGCTGCCCTCGGCCGGCAGCCTGATCGTTTTCGAGGCCGCCGGCCGGCTGTCGAGCTTTACCGCCGCCGGGCGGGAGCTCGGCATGACGCAGGCTGCCGTCTCCTATGCGATCCGTGGGCTCGAGGAGCAGCTCGGCGCCAAACTCTTCCAGCGCCGCCACCGGCAAGTCAGCCTTACCGAGGCCGGCGATCGCTTTCACGCCGACGTCTCGCTCGGCCTGTCGCACATCCGCAAGTCGGCGGAAGATCTGCGCCAGATCGCCGTCGGCGCTCACGTGACGCTCGCCGCCTCGACCGCATTCGCCTCGTTCTGGATGATGCCGCGCCTGCAGCAGTTTCGCGACGAACTGCCGGGCATCGACCTGCGCATCCAGACCGCGGACCGCGATCTCGACATCATCGCCGAAGACATTCCGCTCGGCGTCCGCGGCGGCGAGCCCAAGGAATGGCCGGATTATCATTCGCTGCCGCTGGCCGATGAAGTGATATTCCCCGTCGCCGGCGTTAGTTATGTGGCCCGGTTCGGGCTGCCGGCGAACGTGAAGGACCTTCCATCGCATCGTCTCATTCATCTCGAAGAGCCGTTTCGCGAGGCCGCCAGCTGGGACGAATGGTTCGCCTCGGCCGGTGTCGACATCGCCGATGCCGGGCGTGGCTTGCGCATCAACGACTATGCGCTGGTGATCCAGGCAGTCATGGAAGGGCAAGGCATCGCGCTCGGCTGGGGTCATCTCGCCGAGCGGCTGCTGGCATCAGGGCTGCTGGTGCGCGTCACCGGCCACACAATGACGACCGGCAAGGGCTTTCATGTCATCTGGTCGAGGAACCGCGAGCTCAGCGACAACGCCCGCAAGGTGCGGGACTGGCTGGCGGCGCAAGCGTGAGGCTATCCCACAATGCCCGGTCAAACCGTCACGACGATCTTGCCGAATTGTTCGTTCGACTCGAGATAACGATGCGCCTCGACGATCTGATCAAACGGAAAGGTTCTAGCGATTGCGGGCTTCAGCGAACCCGATTTCAGTCCATCAAGGATGAATGTCTTGGCGGCCTGCAGCCGGGCCGGATCGCGCACGATCTCGTGGACGAGATAGCCGCGCAGCGTCAGCGTCTTGCCTAGCACTGCAGGTAACGGAAAAGGTGTCGGGTCGGGGCTCAAGCCGCCATATTCGATGAGAATGCCACCCAGTGCCATCGCTGCCGTCAGAGGCTCGAAGATCGGCCCGCCGACCGCGTCGAACACCACGCGCACGCCGTCCGGGCCGGCGATTTCCTTCAACCTAGCTTCCAGATCCACCTCTGCCGAGGCGATGACGTGGGCCGCGCCGAACTCAAGCAGAGTCCGCTTCTTGGCGGACGTCCGTGTGACGGCGATCGGCGTCGCGCCAACCAGGTTGGCAATCTGGATCGCCGCCAGTCCGACGCTGCTCGATGCCGCAGTGATGACGACAAAGTCCTTCCTGCCGAGTTTGGCAATGTCGATCAGCGCACCGTAGGCGGTGAGATATTGCATCCACGCAGCGGCGGCCTCTTCCCAGCTCAGCGATGGTGGATGCTTGACGACGAGCTCGGCGGGATATGTGGCAATCTCACCATAGGCAGGCCAGCGGGCCATCGACACTGGCGGCACGATGCTGACGGCATCGCCCGGCGCAAACCCGTCCACGCCTTCGCCGACCGTTTCGACGAGGCCAGCGGCCTCAAGCCCAAGACCGGAAGGCAACGGCGCGGTTTGGATATATCTGCCTGAACGCAGCAACGCCTCGGCCCGGTTCAGACCCAACGCCTTGACACGGATCTGGATCTCGCCTCGTCCCGGCGCAGGCATGTCGACATTCTCGATGCGCAGAACCTCGGGACCACCCAGCTCATAAAAACGAACGACACGCGGCATCGGTCACAACTCCAAAATATTTGCACTGAATGTGCTATGCCAGCGGCAATCAGGCGAATAAATAGCCGCTTGAGTAGATCAGTGGAAACTGTGGGTTTTGAATATGGATCGCCTTACCAGCATGGCCGTGTTCGTCAAAGCCGTCGACCTGGGCTCGTTCGCGGCCGCGGCGGCGGCTCTTGATCTGTCCGGGCCGATGGTCGGCAAGCATGTCCGGTTTCTCGAGGAGCGCCTGGGCGTGCGCCTCATCAACCGGACCACGCGCCGCCAAAGCCTGACGGATTTCGGGCGCGCCTATTATGAACGCTGCCGGCTGGTGCTTGCCGAAGCGGAGGCCGCGGATGCACTCGCCGCCGACCAGCTTGCCGAACCGCGCGGAAAGCTGCGCGTCCTCATGCCGGTGCATTTCGGCCGGCGCTGCGTTGCCCCGATCCTGTTCGGGCTTGCGCAGCAATATCCGGCGCTGGAACTTGACCTGTCGTTCAGCGACGCCCTCGCCGACCTCGCCGAGGACGGCTGCGACCTTGCCATCCGAACGGGCGATCTGGAGGACCAGGCCGGGGTGATGGCGCGGCGCGTCGCGCGCCAGCACATGGTCGTCTGCGCGTCGCCATCCTATCTCGACAGGCACGGCCAGCCGCAGGCGATAGATGACCTCGGCAGCCATCACGCGATCATCTACCGCCGTTCCGGGCGTGCCGTTCAGCCGTGGCTGTTTCCACGCAATGGCCAGCCTGCGACGGAGGTCAGGCTCGCTGGCAGATTGCGGCTCGACGATCTCGATGCCATCGCCGATGCCGCGGCCGCCGGCATGGGGCTCGCCTGGCTGCCATACTGGCTGGTTCGCCAGCGCATTCAGGCGGGCGTACTTGTCCCGCTATTGCCGGAACAGCCGAGGTTTCTCTATGACGCCCATGCGCTGTGGCTGCAGACGCCACATCTGCCGATGAAAGTCCGCCTTGCCGTCGATGCACTGGCGGCAGCGCTGCCCAAGCTCATGAGTTGAAGGCACGGTCGCGGTCAGCTGCGTGGATTTCCTCGAGAACGACCCGACGATTGAACAATAATCTATATGGTAAGATTTCGAATATACAGGAGGTAAACCAGAACAACTGTTAGCGATATCGAAATAATCGTCCAAATAGTGAACAAAATTACTCTCGCAATACGACTCTTTCGACGCTGTATCCATCGAGCGAAGTTTACCATTAAGTAATCTAGGATGACGTCCAAATGTCGCCTCCAACGGCCATTCGCTTCAGATTTTGGCCTTCGCCCGACTAAATCCACTAAGTCAATTGGGGGCCAAGCCCATTCACTTCAACAATATTCCTATCTCTACATCGTGGCGGGACAGCACCCCCCTCTGGCCTGCCGGCCATCTCCCCCGCAAGGGGGGAGATTGGCGGTTCATGCGTCCCGCCAACCTTTGAGACATTGGAGACTGGCGGAGGCCGAGGCGACATCCGATCTCCCCCCTTGCGGGGGAGATGGCCGGCAGGCCAGAGGGGGGGTGGGACGGAGCGCAACGGAGCAGTCTCCCTGCCTTGCAACAATCAACGCTATTCTCCCCCTCCCGCATCGGCCACGAATCCGCCTATAGTGCTGCCATGCCCATTCGCCAGCTTTCCGAAACGATGATCAACCAGATCGCCGCCGGCGAAGTCATCGAGCGTCCGGCAAGCGTGGTCAAGGAACTGGTCGAGAACGCGCTCGATGCCGGCGCCACGCGTGTCGAGATCGTCACCGCTGGTGGCGGGCTGAACCTGATCCGCGTCAGCGACGACGGCTCGGGCATTCCGGAAAAGGAACTGGCGCTGGCGATCGCGCGCCATTGCACCTCGAAGCTCGCCGACAATATTCACGACATCCGCTCGCTCGGCTTTCGCGGCGAGGCCTTGCCGTCGATCGGCTCGGTGGCGCGGCTGTCGATCCGCTCGCGCACAGCGTCCAGTGAAAACGCCGCCGAGATCGGCATCGCCGGCGGCCGCGTCTCCGCCGTCAGGCCGGCGGCGGCCAATCGCGGCACCACGGTCGAGGTGCGCGACCTGTTCTTCGCCACGCCGGCGCGGCTCAAATTCATGAAGGGTGAGCGCGCCGAAGGCTCGGCCATCGGCGACGTGGTCAAGCGCATCGCCATCGCCTTTCCCGCCGTGCGCTTCACGCTGGCCGGCCCGGACCGCTCGACGCTGGAGCTGCCGGCGACCGAGGACAGCCCGGAAGGCCGGCTGCGCCGGGTGGCACAGGTGATGGGCGCCGACTTTCCCGACAATGCGATCGCCATCGACGCGGTGCGGGACGGCGTGCACCTCGCCGGCCATGTCTCGGTGCCCTCCTTCACCCGCGCCAACGCCCTGCAGCAATATGCCTATGTCAACGGCCGCCCGGTGCGTGACAAGTTGATCGCCGGCGCCATTCGCGGCGCCTTCGCCGACGTGCTGCCGCGCGACCGCCATGCCGTCACCGTGCTGTTCCTGACGCTCGATCCGGCGATCGTCGACGTCAACGTCCATCCGGCCAAGGCCGACGTGCGCTTCCGCGATCCGGGGCTGGTGCGCGGCCTGATCGTCGGCGCCATCCGCGAAGCACTGGCCCATGCCGGGATCCGCGCCGCCACCACCGGTGCCGCCGGCATGATGGCAGCGTTCCGGCCGGGCGCGGCATCCTATGCGCATGGCGGCCCGGCCAACGGTCACCGCAGTTACGAGGCCGCCTATCGGGCGTCGGGCTTTGCGGGTTTCGACCCTGCCCGTTCGCCGCAGCGGCCGCTCGATATGGGCTCTGCAAATGGCGGCTTCGGCGAGGACGAGCAGGCGGCCTTCGACGCCGGCCCACTGCACAGTGCCGACGCGCGCGCCGGACAGGATCAGGCGGCAGAGACGCTGCTCGGCACGGCATTGGGCGCGGCGCGCGCGCAAGTGCATGAGAACTATATCGTCGCCCAGACCAGGGATTCGCTTGTCATCGTCGACCAGCATGCGGCGCATGAGCGACTGGTTTACGAGGCCTTGAAGAACGCCCTCCACTCACGCGCGGTGCCGTCGCAGATGCTGCTGCTGCCCGAGATTGTCGACCTGCCGGAGGAAGACGCCGAGCGGCTTGCCATGCACTCCGAGACGCTGGCCCGCTTCGGCCTCGGCATCGAGCGCTTCGGCCCAGGCGCCGTTGCGGTACGCGAGACGCCGTCGATGCTCGGCGAGACCAACGTCCAGCAGCTGGTGCGCGACCTCGCCGACGAGATCGCCGACAATGACACGGTCGACACGCTGAAGGAGCGGCTGGACAGGATAGCCGCGACCATGGCCTGCCACGGCTCGGTACGTTCCGGCCGCCTGCTCAAACCGGAAGAGATGAACGCTCTGCTGCGCCAGATGGAGGCGACGCCCGGCTCCGGCACCTGCAACCACGGCCGCCCGACCTACATCGAGCTCAAGCTGGCGGATATCGAGAGGCTGTTCGGGCGACGGTAAGCATTACCTGCGCAATGCCAAGCGAGGCACCCGCTCAGTTCACCAATTGATGATACTTCCTAGTTTTAAGAGAGAAAACATAGTCCATTGTATAGCCAGCGCCGCCGCCACGAAAGTTTACTGAAATGATCTCGGCGATTTTTTCCGTCTGTTTTTGAACATTCCTGTAGATTGGCGTCATCAGCATTCCCGCGTCGCAATTGTCGTCATCGAACTCGATCTCTTGATAGACTTTCTTGCTTCGCTTGCCGATGACTTGCAATTTTCGCATGCAAATTCCGGCTTCGGTTTTCGCGTAGATGCCTGAAAACCTGTCGGTGTCGGTCTGCGCCCAGAACGGGATCTCAACGGTTCCGTCAATCTTCCCGTCGCCGGTATCGTCCAGGCTAGCAACTTTCTTGAGCGTGACGGGATGTTTGTCCGCACCCTTGCTCCAGGTTCCTGTTGCGCCGCTTTCACCAATGTCGAGAGAAAATGGGCATCCACTGGTGTCGACGGGCGTTTTCGAACCCATGACCAGCACCCGGTCGAATTCCTTGTCGTCCGCAATCTCGCAAAGGGATACGCTGGTGCCGTTGATCTTGCCGTACACTTCTATCGGGCTTTGCTTCGCGTCGTAGAAATAGCTCCCCTCGACCGTAATCCCGCTGCCGAAACTGTCATTCCTCTGCAGCGACAGATGGACTGGGTTAGGCCCAATGAAACCTTCGTAGTTTTCGATCTGATACCAACCCGCGACGGCATTTTGGCTGAACAGCAACAAGAAAAAAATTGCGGAGATAAACTGCATTCCCATGTCGACCCCTCGCCACGCTTCGCAAACGCAATCAACATAGACGCCGGCCTGGCTCATGTCTGCATCGCAATGGTCGTCAGTAACGGCTCATGGTTTGAGTCGGGAAAAAGCTTCAATTATCTGAATCACCTCCTCAAATTCACCACGATGACGCCGCCCAGCGCCAGCGCCCCGCCGAGGATGCCGAGCAGCGTCGGCACCTCGCCCAGCCAGAAGAAGCCGATTAGCGTCGCCACCGGGGACACCAGATAGAGGAAGTTCGATGCGCGCGCCGCCGGCAGCCGGGAAAGTGCTGTTGCCCAGGCAGCGTAGGCGATGAGACTGGGCACGATGCCGAGAAAGATGACGGCGCCGAGCCCGGCGGTGTTGGCGGCAGCCGCTTGCGCCAGGCCGCTCGGCAGGAACGGCGACAGGCAGAGCGCGCCGAGCACCATGTTCGAGGCCGAGATGGTCAGCGGGTGGTGGCGACCAAACAGCGGCTTCTGGACGATGGTGTTGACGGCCGAGCACAGCGCCGAGCCGAGGACAAGCAGCGCACCATTGTTGAAATGCAAGCCTTGCCCCTCGCCCATGGCGATGATGCCGATACCGGCGAAGGACAGGAATGTGCCGGCCCAGGCCAGGCCTGAGAAGCGTTCGCCGAGCAGCGCCATGGCCATGATCGCAGTGAAGATCGGGCTGATATTGATGATGAAGCCGGCCGCACCTGCCGAAACGGTCAGCTCGCCGAAATTGAGCATCACAGTGTAGAGCGCGACGAAGACGGCACCACCGAAGACAAAGCGCCAGAGTTCGTCGAGCCTGGGCAGAGCCGGCCGCTTGACCGCGAGAAAGATCGCCGCCGGAACCGCGGCGATGGCAAAGCGCAACGCGCCAAGTTCCAGCGGCCCGAAGGCGGCAAGGCCGGCGCGGATCGCCGGAAAGGCCGAAGCCCAGCCGACCACCGTCAGCGCCACCGCGATGGCAGCTGTGGCATCCATACGCTGTGTCGTATTCAACGTGCCGGTATAGACGCTCATCTCGGTGTCCTCGCGATCCAATGCCATGAAGTAGAGAAACGCTATTGCGCGTCGATTGACAAACGAACAAATCGAGTATCACCTGTGACTATGGATCACAGCTCAGACTCGATGCTGCCGCTTGAAACCCTGCGCGCCTTCGATGCCGCGGCGCGGGCAGGCAGCTTTTCGGCGGCGGCCGAGAAGCTCAACATCACCCATGGCGCCGTCAGCAGGCAGATCGCCAAGCTCGAGAACTGGCTCGGGCTGAAAGTCTTCGATCGCGGCGCGCGCGGCGTCTCGCTGACCGTCGAGGGCAATCGCCTGCATCTGCGCACCACCGAAGCCTTCGCCCTGATCGCCAGCAATTCGGATCGCTGGGTCGAGCCGCGCGGCACGGCGGTGGTGCGGCTGACCTCGATCCCCTCGGTCAGCGGGCTGTGGTTGATGCCGCGCATGGCGGCGCTGGAGAACCACCCGTCCAAGCTGCGCATCGTGCTCGACGTCGACATCCGCCAGGGCGATCTTGCCGACGAGGGCATCGACCTGTCGATCCGCTGCGGGCGCGGCCGCATTCCGGGCCGGATCTCGGTGCAGCTTTTCGAAGAATATGTGTTCCCGGTCGCCTCGCCGGAATTGGCCAGGGAGATCGGCCGCGGCGATCCGGCCCGGCTGCTCGAATTTCCGGTGATCAACGATTCCGACGCTTCGGCGTGGCGCGCCTGGTTTGCGGCGCAGGAGATGGACTATCGGCCGCGGCCGCACGACCGCCGTTTCGAGGATTACAACCTCGTGCTCGACGCCGCCGCGCACGGGCTCGGCATTGCGCTGGCGCGTCCGCCATTGACGGTGGACCAATTGAAATCGGGCCGCATCGTCGCCGTAGACGAGCGCCGTGCCCTCAGCCCGATATCCTACTGGCTCGACCGGCCGCTGGGGCGGCCGCGCGCCGCGGCAGCCGAACTTGCTCGTCGCATCGCAGTCCAGGCCGGGCTGCCAGCGGAGAGGATCGAAGAGTTTATCATCGCCGAAGAATGAGATGCCTGAAGCGCGTCGCGTTCGACCGGCCTCATGCGACGCGCTTCAGGTTCTTGTGTTTATGCATGTCGTTATCGCAAAACCGCTGCACACTTTTGCGCGACATGCATTGGCATCCGCTTTGCCGGCTTGTTCGAGCAAGTGTCACCAGAAACAGAGGCAGGCAACGCCAACCAAGCTTGACCTCGCCGCAATTTGTGGCGATGACATCGTCATGAATTTCGGCTCCACCCCATGATGAACCGTTTCGAAGGCCCCGGCGGCAAGGAAGCCCGCATCCGCTATCTCGACGGCGACTTCCAGGTGACTAGCCCCGGCGCCTTCGTTCGCTGTGCGGTGACCGGCGAGAGCATCCCGCTCGACGAGCTCAAATATTGGAGTGTCGCCAGGCAGGAACCCTATCTGAATGCCGCTGCATCATTGCGCCGCGAGATCGAAGCGCATCCGGAACTGCGCCGCCGACGGTAGTCTGACGCAAATGCAAGTCGCCCCGTTGCGATCCTTCGCGCGCCGTCTCCTGCCGCGACGTCAAGCCAGCGACACCGAAACCTTAGAAGTTATCTTGAAATAAAAAACCCGCCTCGGGGCTCGAGGGCGGGTCGTCGGCGAATCATCACCATATACAAATTAGTAGCATAGCTGCCGGCACAAAGCAAGAACAAAATACACTCGACCGGCGGAAAAATTCCGGTCCCCGCATTGCCTCGGTCTCAAGCTGCCGGTCAGCCTTTAAGCCTGCGCTGCCGCCAGGCATCCAGCGTTTCGTCGATGATGCGTTGCGGCACATGGTCGAGCTCGAAGACGGTGTCGATCTCCAGCACATCGAGCCGGTCGAGGAATTCCGGCGGCGCTGCGCCGTGACGCAGGCGGGCAGCATCCTTGGCAGTGGTAATCAGGCCAAGCCCGGCTTTACGTGCCGTCGCCGCCAATTCGGCAAGCTCGTCCGCGCTGTAGAAATGATGGTCAGGAAACGGTCGGGTCAGCGCAAGCTCGCCGCCGGCCTCGGCTACGGTGTCGAAAAACTTGTCGGGATGGCCGATGCCGGCGAACGCCAGGAACCGCCTGCCGGCCAGCGTCACCGTGCTGCTCGGGGCGGTGTGCGCCTCGAAGATCGGCCTGCCGGCGCGCGCTGCCTGGCGCACGACCGTATCGGCCGCGGTGCCCTCGCCCATCTTCAGCAAGCCGCTGGTGAAGACCAGCTGGTCGACGATGTTCGCCCGCAGCGGTCCGCCGGGGATGACGCGGCCATTGCCGATGCCATGGCGCGCGTCGACGACGACCAGCGCATAATCGATGTGGATGCGCGCGCTCTGAAAACCGTCATCCATGATCAGGAAATCGCAGCCGAGCTTCTCCAGCAGAAGCCTGGCGCCGGCGGCCCGGTTCGGCGTCACCGCGACCGGCGCATGTTCGGCCAGAAGCAGCGGCTCGTCGCCGACATGCTTGGCGGCGTCATGGTGCGGATCGACGATATGCGGCCGCGCGAAGGAGCCGCCATGGCCGCGCGACAGGAAACCCGGATTGAGCTGCATGCGCCGGGCCTGCTCGGCCAATGCGATCGCCACCGGCGTCTTGCCGGTGCCGCCGACCGTGAAGTTGCCGATGCAGAGCACCGGCGCCTCGACTTTTTCGCGCGGCGCGTGCCGCATGCGGCGACCGGCGATAAGCGCATAGATGGCGGAAAGCGGCGACAGCGCCACGACCCGCCAGTCCGGCTCTTCCCACCAGAAGGGCGGCGCTTCCGAGGTCACGTCAACGCCCGTTCGCGCCCTTCAGGCGCGACTTGACGACCAGCGGCTGGATATAGGGCTCGAGCGACCTGAGCGTATGTGCCAGCGCACCGCGCATCTCGTCGACCGTCGCCGCACCCGCCGCCATCATTTCGTGACGAGCCACCTCGTTGGTCAAAAGGAAATTGACGGCGCCGGCCAGCATATCGCGGTCGCGCACCAGCTTGGCGCCGCCACTGTCGAGCAGGCGCTGATAGGCCTCGCGAAAATTCTGGACGTTGCGGCCGGCAAGCACCGCTGTCTCCAGCATGGCCGGTTCCAGCGGGTTTTGGCCGCCCTCGGAAGTCAGCGAACGGCCGACAAAGGCAATTTCCGTCAGCCTCAGATAAAGCCCCATCTCGCCGATCGTGTCGCCGAGCAGAATATCGGTATCGGCGGTGATCCTGTCGCCCTTGCTGCGCTGCGCCAGCTTCAGGCCCATGCCGGAAATCTGGGCGGCCAGCTGCCCGGCGCGTTCGGGATGGCGCGGCACGATGATCGTCAAAAGCCCGTGGTGCCGCTTGTGCAGCATGGCGTGAACTTCGGCCGCGACCGCCTCTTCGCCGTCATGGGTCGAAATCGCCGCCCAGGTCGGGCGAGCGCCGATCTGGCGTTTCAGCGCCGCCAATGCCCGTTCGTCGGCCGGCGGCGGCGCGGTGTCGACCTTGAGATTGCCGGACACGGTGACCGGCCGGGCGCCGAGCGAAAGGAAGCGCTCGCCATCGAGATCCGACTGGGCGACGACATGGGCGAGATTTTCGAACAATGCTTCGGCGATGTTGGCGCGCTTCTTCCAGGATTTGAAGGAGCGGTCGGACAGCCTGCCATTGACCAGAACCTGCGGCACGCGGCGGGCGCCGAGTTCCAGGATGGTCATCGGCCAGATCTCCGATTCGGCGATGATCGCCAGGTCCGGTTGCCAATGATCGAGGAAGCGGCTGACCGCCGGCTTGAGGTCGAGCGGCACATATTGGTGGATGATGCGGCCGCCCAGCCGTTCTTCGGCGACCTGCGCCGAGGTGACGGTGCCCGTCGTCAGCACGATGTTTACGCCGTAGTCGAGAATGCTCTCGACCAGCGGCACGACGGCGATGGTCTCGCCGACGCTGGCTGCATGGATCCAGATCACCGGGCCTTCGGGGCGCTCACGTCCGGCGACGCCGTAGCGCTCGCGCCGGCGAATGCGATCCTCCTTGCCTCTGGATGTGCGCCAGGCGACATAAGGTCCGACCAGCGGGTAGGCGGCGGCCCCGGCGAAGCGGTATGCCGTCAGGAAGGCGCGCGCCCAGCGCATACTCATTTCGAACCGTCCACAAGGCGATAGGCCTCGGCGGTCGCGGCATTGAGCGAGGCCGTGACCTCCTGGCGCTTGCGTTCCATTTCCGCGGCGTCTGCGTTGGCCGGCACGAAGACAGGCGTGCCGACGACAATCGAGGAGCGGCCGAAGGGCAAGTTGATCGTCGTCTTGTCCCAGCTGCCCTCGATCACCTTGCGGCGGCTGGTGGCAATCGCGGCAGGCAGGATCGGCCGGCCGGACAGCCGCGCCAGGAGGACGACGCCGAGCCCCGCATCGCGCGGCGTGCCGTGGGGAATATCAGCAATCATGGCGACATTCTTGCCGGTGGCGAGCGACTTTTTGAGGGCGATGAGCGCCTTGGCGCCGCCCTTGTCGAGATGCCTTGCGCTTTCGCGCCCGCCAGAGCCGCGCACCGCCTCGATGCCGAATTTCTCGACCATCAGCGCGTTGAGCTCGGCATCGGCGCTGCGCGACACCATGGCAACCAGTGGCCGTCCCTTGGGATAATAGGCCGGCGTCAGCAGATGCTGGCCGTGCCAGAGCGCGATGATGCCAGGCTCGAGCTGCGCATAGGCGCCGCCGGAAAACTTCGCCGATCCGTCGACCATGCGGTTGGTCAGGCGGACAAGGCGGACGAAATACGCAAACAGCGCGGCAAGCGCATTCTTGACGAATCGCGACTGCGCCAGCGGTTCGCGGATCTTGCGCCAGAACGTCTTCGGCTTGCGACGTCTGACCGCCGACCGCGGGGCTGATCGCTTGACCGCTTCATGGTTCATCGATGTCAACCGGCAGCCTTGTTTTCGGGGTCGAGCAGGCGGTGCAGGTGAACGACGAAATAACGCATATGGGCATTGTCGACGCTGGCTTGCGCCTTGGCCTTCCAGACGGCGTGCGCCGATTGATAGTCGGGATAGATGCCGACTACGTCGAGCGCGTCGAGGTCGCGGAATTCGGTGCCGCCCAGCTTCTTGAGTTCGCCGCCGAACACCAGGTGCAAAAGCTGTTTCTTTCCGTCTTCAGCGGCCATGTCGATCCTTCACATATCGTGAGTTTGGGACAGGTCTAGACCAAAGCCGCCGACTTTGGAACTATTGATGATGGTCAATTGTCCAGCCCGGCGATGACGCCGGCGAGCACAGCGAGGAGTTCGCCGCTGCCGGCGGCAAGCGCGCCGTGGCGGATCACTTCGCCGGCATAGAGCGGCGCGCGGCCGTGCCGATCGAGCACGGCGCCGCCTGCCTCGCGCAGGATGAGGTCGGCCGCGGCGATGTCCCAGTCATGCGCGTTGGCCTTGACGAAGGTGGCATCGAGCTGGCCGCCGGCGATCATCGCCAACCTGTAGGCGAGCGAAGGAATATAGGGCACGCACTTCAGCCGTTTGTGCCATTTCGCCGGCATCAGGTCGATCATCGCCTTCGGTCCGGCGATTTCGGCCGTTTCCGACGGCGGACGCACGCCGATGCGCTTGCCATTCAGGAATGCGCCCTCGCCCGGCAGCGCCCAATAGATTTCGCCCTTCGCCGGGCAGTCGAGCACGCCGGCAAGCGTGCGGCCGTTCTCGACCACCGCGACGCTGACGCACCATGTGGGCAGGCCTTCGAGGAAGCCGCGCGTGCCGTCGATCGGATCGACGACGAAGGTGCGGCGCGCGACAAGCCTTACCGGGTCGTCGACGGTTTCCTCCGACAACCAGCCATAGTCCGGCCGGGCCGCCAGCAAGGTCTCGCGCAGATATTTGTCGGCGGCGTGATCAGCTTCGCTGACCGGCGAGGTGCCGCCCTTCATCCACACTTGCGGATTGTTGTTGAAGTACTGCATGGCGATGAGCCCCGCCTCGCGGGCAGCGTCGCGCAGCAGCTGCAGGTCTTCAGTAGCGCCGGCCGAGACGGCCGGATCAAGCTCCGGCAAGGGTCATCCCTTCGATCAAAAGCGTGGGCGCGGCAGTGCCGAAATTGCGGTCGAGATCGCTCGCCGGAACCATGTTGAGGAACATCGTCTTCAAATTGGAGGCGATGGTCACCTCGGCAACGGGATAGGCCAGCTCGCCATTCTCGATCCAGAAGCCGGAAGCGCCGCGGCTATATTCGCCCGTCACCATGTCGACCCCCTGGCCGAACACTTCGGTGACGTAGAAGCCGGTCTCGAGCGACTTGATCAGCTCTTCCGGCGTGTTTTCCCCGGGCTCGATGGCGAGATTGGTCGACGATGGCGAGACCGACGAGCCGCTGCGCGAGCCGCGCCCATTGGTGACGAGGCCGAGTTCCCGCGCCGCCGAGGTCGACAGGAACCAGTGGTTGAGCACGCCCTTGTCAACCATGAACAATTTCTCGCCCTCGACGCCTTCGCCGTCGAAGGGGCGCGAGGCCTGGCCGCGGCGCCGGAGCGGCTCGTCGGTGACGGTGATTGCGGCCGAAGCCACCTTCTTGCCCATCATGTCGCGCAGAAAGCTGGTCTTGCGCGCCACCGCGGCGCCATTGATGGCACCGGCGAGATGGCCGGCAATGCCGCGCGCGACGCGCGGATCGAACACCACGTCGACCGGCCCGGTCGCCGCCTTGCGCGCGCCAATGCGGCGTACGGCGCGCTCACCGGCCTTGCGGCCGATGTCTTCCGGCGCGTCGAGATCGGAAAAATGCTGGCGCGAGGAGAATTCGTAATCGCGCTCCATGCCGGTGCCCTCGCCGGCGATCACGCTGGTCGAGCGCGAAAAGCGCGACGCGACATAATGGCCGACAAACCCATGCGAAGTGGCGAGCACAAGGCCGCCGAGCCCGGCGCTGGCGCCGCTGCCGGCCGAATTGGTGACGCCCTTGACGGCAAGCGCCGCCGCCTCGGCGGCAAGGGCTGCTTCCTTCAACTGGTCCGCCGATACCTCGGTGGCGTCGAACAGATCGAGATCGCGCGGCTTTTTGACCAGCAAGGCCGGATCGGCGAGACCCTGATAGGGATCTTCGGGCGACACTTTGGCCATGGCGACGGCGCGCTCAGCCAGCATATTGGGGTCGGATGCCGCCGTTGCCGAAACGCTCGCCACGCGTCTGCCGACGAAGACGCGCAACGAGACGTCCTCGCTCTCGGACGCCTCTGTGCCTTCGACCTTGCCAAGCCGCACCGACACACCGGTTGAGCGGCCGCGTACTGCAACCGCATCGGCGGCATCGGCCCCGGCCCGTTTGGCAGCCTCGACCAGGGCCGCGACGCGATCGGTCAGTTTCGCTGCGTCGAGCGTATCGGTCATGCGCATAATCCTGTTATTTCCGGCCGGCTGAAGGGCAGCCGCTGCTGCACCATCTATTGTCCCGGTGCGGCTTCTGCAATGGGAGAAGGCGCAAAGCGGTGTCAGGCGGGTGAGCGGCAACGGCGAGATCGACAATCCCTCAGGAAGCGGCCACCGGCGTCCAGATCACGTCGTCGATCCTGAGCGCGCCGGTGGCGAGCATCACCAGCCGGTCGAAGCCGAGCGCCGCGCCGCTCGCTTGCGGCATGATCGCGAGCGCGGCGAGGAAATCCTCGTCGATCGGGTAGCGTTCGCCATAGACACGCTGCTTTTCGTCCATTTCGGCGGCAAAGCGCTGGCGCTGCTCGGCCGGATCGGTCAACTCGCCAAAGGCGTTGGCGAGCTCGACGCCGCAGCAATATAGCTCGAAACGCTCGGCGGTGCGTGGATCGTCGGCGCTCGGCCTGGCCAATGCCGCCTCCGAGATCGGATATCCGAAAAGAATGGTGGCGCGCCCCTGCCCCAGCACCGGCTCGATTTTTTCGACCATCACCCGGCTGAACAGGTCGGCCCAATTGTCGTCGGGCGCGGTCCGCAATCCGGCGTGGACCAGGGCGGCATGCAACCCCGCTCGGTCGGTGCTGCCATCGGCTGCCACAGTCGCCAGCAGATCGATGCCGGCATGGCGCATGAAGGCTTCGGCGACGCTCAACCGTTCCGGCTCGGCGAACGGGTCGGCCTCGCGGCCGCGGAAGCTAAAACGCTTTGCGCCCGCCCGTTCGGCCGCCAGCGCGACGAGCTCGGCGCAATCGCGCATCAGGCTCTCATAGGCCTCGCCGACGCGGTACCATTCGAGCATGGTGAACTCCGGATGGTGCAAGGGGCCGCGCTCACGGTTGCGCCACACAGCAGCGAGGCTGAAGATGCGCTCCTCGCCGGCGGCAAGCAGCTTCTTGCAGGCGAATTCCGGCGAAGTGTGGAGGTAGAGCGGCTGGCGCTGCCCGTCCGGCCCGATCGCCTCGGTGGCAAAGGCCGACAGATGCGCTTCATTGCCGGGCGAGATCTGCAGGGCCGATGTCTCCACCTCCACGAAGTCACGGCGGGCGAACCAGTCGCGCATGCCGGCGGCAATGGCGTTGCGCAGGATCAGCCGCGGCCGACGGTCGGCATGGACATGCGGCGTCCACCATGGCGAAGCGGCGGTCATCGGCTTCAGGCGAATTGCACAGAGGGCTGGCGATTGCGGCCAAGATGCGCTAGGCCGCACCCAACGGCCTCTCCAGCCGATTTGCGCCAACAAATTTTATCAGGATGGAAACCCGTGAAGGTCATCGCCAGCTCCTTACGCAAAGGCAACGTCGTCGAAAAGGACGGCAAGCTTTATGTGATCCTCTTTGCCGAAAACATTCATCCTGGCAAGGGTACGCCGGTCACCCAGCTCGACATGCGGCGTATCTCCGACGGGGTTAAAGTTTCCGAGCGTTACCGCACCACCGAGCAGGTCGAGCGCGCCTATGTCGAGGAGCGCGAGCACACTTTCCTCTACCAGGACGGCGAAGGCTTTCATTTCATGAACCCGGAGAGCTACGACCAGGTGGCGGTGCCGGAGAGCGTGGTCGGCGACATGGCGCCTTATCTGGTGGAAGGCATGCCGGTGCAGATCTCGCAATACAACAGCATCGCCATCTCGCTGGTACTGCCGCAGCGCGCCACTTTCGAGGTGGTCGAGACCGAGCCGGTGACCAAGGGCCAGACGGCGTCCTCGTCCTACAAGCCGGCAACGCTGTCCAACGGCGTGCGTACCCTGGTGCCACCACACATCAGCGCCGGCACCCGCGTGGTGGTGATGACGGCGGATGGCGCGTATGTCGAGCGCGCGAAGGATTGAGGCGCGAAGCCTGAAACGCCTCGCGCTAGCGCGCCGAGGCGGCCGGTCATCGTCGACCGCTTTGTGCCAGGGGGCTTTCGAGCATTGGGACGCGGCACGCAGACCGCAGCGTCAACGCCCGGCCAGTTCTTTCCTATTGCACGACGCCAGCGGGCAATCTTTGAGCCTCGAGCAACGCCGACCGTCCCTTTCGCCAGGTGCCAGGTGGAATGCCGACGAACTTTTTGAAGGCGCGATTGAAGGCGGCTTCCGACTCGTAGCCGACCTCGGCACCCGCTTGCGCAATGCTCATTTCGGGCCGTTCGAGCAAACGTCCCGCCAGTTGCAGACGCCAGCGAGCAAGATAGTGCATCGGCGAGACCTCGACATAGTGGGTAAAGCGGCTCGCAAACGCCGTGCGCGAGAGCCCTACTTCGCGGGCGAGCCGGTCCAATGTCCATTCCTCCCTGGGGCGAGCGTGGATGAGCCGGAGCGCCTCGCCGACATGTGGATCCCGTAGGCCTGACAGCCAGCCGCGCGAATCGCCGGGGAGGGTCTCGAGATGGCGGCGGATGATCTCGACAAACATCAGCTCGCTCAGCTTGGCGAGGATCGTTTCACCGCCCGCCCGCCCACTGCCACCTTCGGCCAGCGCCAGCCGAAACAGGTCGATAACCCAGCTGCTTCCATCGGCGGGCTTGCGGGCACACAGGATGGCCGGCAATGCAGCGAGGAGAGGATTGAAGGGACGTGCATCGCAGCCAAGATACCCGCAAATGAACCGGGTCCGCTCGTCTCCCCCGCGACCATGGATCACCGCGAACGGCAGGCTCTCGTCAATCGGCCGATAATACATCGCCATATTGGGTTCGCCCCGCGCTCCGGGCGAAGAGCTCAAGACGTTCGGAACACCACCGGGGAAGACAACGACATCACCGGCGTTCACGAGCACCGGGGGCACCGAATCGTCTGCCAGCGCGGCCCAGCACGAGCCCGACATCACGGCATGAAAAGAAATGATGTGCTCTGCCTCCGGCATGATGGCGGCGGCAATGTCGGCCGTGCCCGGCGACTCGCCGACCCAGGGAGAGCTGGCGTCGACGTCGAAATAGATCGCACCGGTGAGGCGGACGGCTCGGAGCACATCGGAAAGGACATCCATGCACTACACCTCCGGAAACGATCGGCTACTCCCTTTGACAACGAGTTTTTCGGCCAGACATCTCGAACTATCCGGCAATACAGCCGCCCGAGCAACTACCCATCCGGTCTAATCCTACTCTGAACGATCGGGCAACAGAAATGGACGATGTGACATTTGCGGGAACAGCGGACGGGATTAGCGTTTCATCGACCGGCCGACAGGTCCAATAACAGGGAGGAATGTCATGCACGATGAAGACATCACCAAATTCGCAGCAAGCCTGCGGGGCGAAGTCATCCGGACCGGCGACGCCCGCTATGATGAGGCCCGCAAGCTCTACAACGGCATGATCGACAAGCGGCCGCTGATCATCGCCCGCTGTGTGGACGTGGCCGACGTGATCACAGCGGTGAATTTCGGCCGCGACAACAATTTGCTGGTTGCGGTACGTGGCGGCGGCCATAACGGACCAGGATTGGGGAGTTGCGACGACGGTCTGGTGATCGACCTGTCGGCGATGAACGGCGTGCGTGTCGATCCGGATGCCCGTACGGCGCGGGTGGGTCCGGGCTGCACTCAGGGCGACCTCGACCACGCAACCCATGCCTTTGGCCTGGCCGTACCGGCGGGCATCATCTCGACCACCGGGGTCGCCGGACTGACGCTGAGCGGCGGCCATGGCTATCTGACGCGCAAATATGGCCTGACCATCGACAATCTGGTCGAGGCCGATGTCGTGCTTGCCGACGGAAGCTTCGTCACCGCCAGCAAGGAGCGGAACCCTAGCCTGTTCTGGGCGCTTCGCGGCGGCGGCGGCAATTTCGGCGTCGTCACCAGCTTTGTGTTCAAGCTCCACCAGGTCAGCATGGTCTTTGCGGGGCCGATCGCATGGGATCAGCGCCAGGCCCGCACCATCATGCAGCATTATCGCGAGTTCCTGCCGCGCGCGCCCGAGGAACTCGGGATCTTCCTCGGGCTCAAGACGATCCTGTCGAGCGCACCGTTCCCGGAAGAGTTTTGGGGAAAGCGGATGTGTCTGCTGATGTGTTGCTACAACGGCCCGGAGGAAAAGGGCAGAGAGGCGCTGGCTCCGCTACTCGGTGCGCTCCCCGCGCCCTGGTTCAATTGGATGGGAATGATGCCCTATCCCGCGGTGCAGAGCATGTTCGATGGGCTCTATCCGAAGGGGATGCAGTGGTATTGGCGGGGCGATTTCGTCAAGACTCTGTCCGACGAGGCGATCGACGCTCATCTCGAGCAGGCGGCGAAGACGCCGAGCGAGCTATCGCTCATGCATCTCTATCCGATCGACGGCGCCGTCCATCGCGTCGGCAAAGACGAGACACCCTGGAATTACCGTGATGCGACCTGGTCGATGGTCATCGCCGGGATCGATCCGGACCCACAGAAAGCGGGGCCGGTGACGCGCTGGACCAAGGCCTACTGGGAGGCCGTGCATCCGTTCGATCTGGGTGGCGCCTATCTGAACTTCATGATGGATGACGAGGGCGAGGGAAGGCTCAAGGCGGCTTATGGCGATAACTACGAGCGCCTGGCCTCGCTGAAGAAGAAATACGACCCGAACAACCTCTTCCGGGTGAACCAAAACATCCGGCCGGCTGCTTGACGGCCGCCCTCGTCAGGCCAGCAAGTGTTGTATCGTACCGGCCGGGGCAGCAAAGGCCCGGGCGGTACGATAGGTTGCCGGTCAGGACGCTCGGCGGCCTACAAGCGCGATACTCGGCCGGGCTCGGCGACCATGTTCCATGAGCCATGTCTGACACGCGTCGAAGCGGTCGGCCCGCACGCTCAGGTCACCCGTAGCGCTGCTTCAACAGGCAAGTCCGGGAGCAGGCAATGCGGTCAACGGGTTATGCCTCAGCGACTGCTTCTCGCCAGGCCGATCGCGCCGGCAGCCTACCGACAATTTCACGCTTCGATGCGGACGTCCGACGTCACCACGACACCCTTCAGTCCTCCTCGAGGACCGGTATCCCCTTAAGAACTAGATAAATTAGCAGTTTCTTAATTGCCTTTGGAACTTTGTAGCTTGCGTTCCATTTTCAACCGCATGCGAGAGTCTGTGGTCCAAGGCCCGGGAATAACGGTGAACAGGTCACCGCCGCGCTACTCGCTGGTCCTGCCCGTATACAATGAAGAACAGGTGCTGCCTCGGCTGATCGAGCGGATCAGTTCGCTTATCGGCCGGCTGGACGGCGAAACGGAGGCCATCTTCGTCGATGACGGAAGCCGCGATGGAAGCGTCGAATACCTTCAAAAAGTGGTCGCCGCCGAGCCGCGCTTTCGGCTGATCGAATTGTCCCGCAATTTCGGCCACCAGGTGGCGATTACCGCCGGCATGGACGCCGCTGCGGGCGATGCCGTCATCGTCATGGATGCGGACCTGCAGGATCCGCCGGAAGTCGTTCTCGATCTGGTGGCTAAGTGGAAGGAAGGTTTCGAGATCGTCTACGCCCGCCGGGTCAAGCGCGAGGGCGAATCCTGGTTCAAGCGCTTTACGGCAAGTCTTTTCTATCGCCTGCTGGAGAAAATGACGTCGGTCGATATTCCGCGCGACGTCGGCGACTTCCGCCTAGTCGGCCGCAAGGCGCTGGAAACCTTCAAGCGTATGCCCGAACATGACCGCTTCGTCAGGGGCATGTTCGGCTGGATGGGGTTCAAGCAGACGGCCGTGCCATTTGAGCGCCACGCACGAACCCTGGGCCAGACCAAATACCCGTTCTGGAAGATGATGCACCTTGCGGTTCACGGCATCGTCAGTTTCTCCGAGAAGCCGTTGCGCCTGGCGCTCTGGGGCGGGTTGGTCATTTCCGCGCTTGCGGGGGTCTTTGGCGCCTACGCCGTCTTTGCCTGGTTTTTTGAAACCGGGATCATTGCCGGGTGGACATCCACGGTGGTCATCGTGTCGCTCCTGTGCGGGATCAACCTTTTCATGACCGGCGTGGTCGGACTCTACGTCGGCAGCATCCACGCCGAGGTGAAACGCCGCCCGCTTTATGTCATCGATCGGCTCACCGGCTTCGACGAGTCGATGCGTGCCGCCTCCGGTGAGCGCCGCCGATCGTTTCACAAACCCAGGAGTGGAGTCCCCGCCAATGGCCGAACTCTTCGACAGCTATAAATCCATCTATGGCGAGGCGGTCGAAGGGTCCATCCGGTTTTCCGGACTCAGCCACGACTTCTTCCTTGTCGCCAAGGCGGATCTGCTGCGGCGTCTGGTCTTCGAGCGAAAGCTTCGGCAGGGTGGGTCGGCTGTAAGGGCGCTGGATGTCGGCTGCGGCGTCGGTTCGCTCCACCCCTACCTCGACGGTGCTTTCGACAGCGTCGATGGTTGCGATGTCTCGCAAGAATCGATTTTGCACGCCAGCCAACACAATCCGCGCGTGGCCTACAGGACCTGCAGCACTCAGGGGCTGCCTTACGAGGACGGCACGTTCGATCTGGCTTTCGCCAGTTGCGTCGTCCATCACGTTCCGCCCTCCTCCTGGCTCGATTTCTTCCTGGAAATGCGGCGCGTCGTACGGCCGGGCGGCGTCGCCTGCATTATCGAGCACAATCCCTACAATCCACTGACGCGCCTTGCTGTGTTCCGGTGTCCGTTCGATCACGACGCGGTTCTGCTCAACGCCGCCAAAGCGAGGTCCGTTTTTCAGGAAACAGGCTTCCGGGACATCCGCTCCGAGCATTTCCTGCTGCTGCCATCGGCAAGGCCCTTGGCCAGAAGGGTCGAGCGGGTATTCGCGCCTTTGCCGCTTGGAGCGCAGTATGCGTGTAGTGCGCGTGTCTGAGCGCCGTTCAACCGGCGACGCCGGGCTGAGGGTGCTGGCGCGCTTCGGGTCGGTCGGCATCGCCGCAACGATCCTTTATGCAGTGATGGCCACCGCTTTGGTAAAATGGCAACGGTTCGGCCTCTCGCCGGTCGGTGCCTCGCTCGCGGCTTACACCGCAGCCGCCCTGTTTTCTTATCTCGCGCATAAGTTCGTGACTTTCGCGTCGAGCGGATCGCATCGATCGGAAGCTCCGCGTTTTTTCTTGCTGACGGCGACAGGCTTCGCCGTTGCCTACGCGGCGCCGGCGGTTTTGACGGCCAAACTCGGCCTGCCGCCGATCATCGCCATTCTGGTTACATGCTTGCTTGTTCCAGCGGTCAATCTTCTCATGCTCGACCGGTGGGTTTTTGCGCAGCGAAGACCCGGCCAGCAACGTGATCGCCCGCCCTAACCCGGCTCAACAGGATCGAGCCGGAACGACAACAATTTGATGGCGCGCTTGTAGATGTTGCTGGCGGCCGAACTTGGCGGAATGCCGTCGAGGTAGTCGAAGGCGACATCGAGTATCCTGGCCTCGGCGAGGGCCGCCGTTGGAATGACGAACGAGACCGTTCGCGGCTCTTTGCCGGACAGCGTCACCGCATGCACCCGAACGCCATTCACCGAAATAATAATCCGCTGCGTGACCTGCGGCGGGCGAATGGCGGCGGCCATTTGCAGCGTGGCCGTCACACTGTCGTGGAGCGGCGGTATCTTCAGCCGAAGCCGCGAGGTCTCGCCTAGGGAATGGGTGCCGTCGGCAACGGGTCCCGACCAGCCGCAGACCCTCATGCCGGCTGCCTTTTTGGCTCCGTCGGACCGGAACGACACCGTCTCGCCTAGGGTATAGCTGCCGACCGCATCGCGATTGAGGCAGGTCGTCGTCCGGTCAATGTAATAGGCGCGATAATCGGCGTTGACATTCGGATTGAGAGCAAGCGCAAGAATGACGATTTCCGTTCCCGCCAGAACCGCCGCCAGCGCGTAGCTGGCAAGCCTGGCCCCGCGCAGATACCGGCCCGAAATGTCAGACCAGGGCAAGATAGCCTCCGATCCATGCCACGGTCATGAAATAACAGGCGCCCAGGAAGAGAGCCAGAGCCGCAAGAAAAGTCAGCTTCGACGCCGACGACAGCATGGCCAGTAATATTGTCAGAGGTGCAAGCCCAACGACGTATCTGACCATCGAGGCCAGGTTCGTGATCAGCGGCAGGATGATGCAGCAGGCGCAGAACAACGCGGCGCCATATTGCCTGCGAACCGCCAGAACCGCCGATAGCGCCAGTCCGATGAGTGCGGCGAGCGCGCTCCATTGCGGCGCCGTGGGCAGCCATCCAGTTGTCGGAACGGCCGAAAACCCGTCCCATATAAAGGCGAGCGGATTGCCCGGCACCCGTCCAAACGCGCGCTGCACGTGCAGGAAGGCAAAGCCGTCGCCGATGGTCAGATAGAGAAACAGGATGTAGGCGAATAGGCCGGCTGGCGAGATGAAGATGGCGACGAGCAGATCCGGTCGGCCAAGCAGCCAACGCGGGAACGACAGCGTCGATCCGCCCTTTGCGCGGTAATCCGTGAACATCTGAATGACGGTCGCGAATACAACGAGCACCCCGACGAGCCTGGTTGCCGACAGGAGAGCCGATGACAGTCCCGCAGCCAGATAGCTGGAGCGTTTGAGCGCCAGAAAAACGCACGAAGTCAGGAGTACGAAAAGAGGTTCGGTCAGGAAAGTCGTGAAGTGATAGGAGAACGGGCCGCTGAGCAGGAAGGCGCAATACAGAACATAAGCGCGCATGTTCTTCTCGAGCAGTGGCCACGCCACCAGACAGGCGGCATAGCTGCACGCAATCGATGTG
The DNA here is from genome assembly GCF_040319725.1 of Mesorhizobium sp. M0894. Taxonomy (NCBI): domain Bacteria; kingdom Pseudomonadati; phylum Pseudomonadota; class Alphaproteobacteria; order Hyphomicrobiales; family Phyllobacteriaceae; genus Mesorhizobium; species Mesorhizobium sp. M0894. The sequence continues at coordinate 227,578 of NZ_JAMYOG010000009.1, forward strand.
ATCGACGCGACGAGTATCGTCGGAAAGCGGAAAACAGACCGGATTGCCGCCACCAGCATCGGATAGAGCGGGAAGAAGCCCCAGCGTCCGACATTGCTCTGGCCTGGAATGGGAAAGCGCTCGTAGCCGTGTTCGGAAATGCCGACATACCACGCGCAATCCCAGCGGCAGAGCGCCTGGGCATAGGCCGCGAAGCCGGGTTCTGCCGAAACCGAAGCAAATGCGGCATAGCGAATGGCCAGCCCACTGACGACGAAAGCCAACGGCACCGCGACGACGGCTACCGCAACAAAGCGGCCACCGGCGTTCGGACGCGCGACAGCTTCGAGCGCCAAAATCTGCCTCCACCCGTTCAAATGGCAGGCGCCACTCAAAGCTAGATGACGCGCGCCCCGGCGAATTCAAGGCGTGCACGCGGCTCAAATTGGCGATACCGCTATCCGGCGCTTCTGAGCCAGACCAGCATCTCGCCGGGGTCGCGGTTGTGCCAGGCGAAATGCGGCACGGCGCCGACTTTCACTTCCTCGACCGCCGGCGGTTCGGTGCGGTAGAGCCCCTTTCCAGTTTTCGAAAGTCTCCTTTTGGCCGAAAGCGTGACGCCGCCGCCCAGACGGTTCGCTGCTTGTGTGCCTCGATCTCAGCCGTTCGCGGCAGAGCGATGCGGTGCCGTGGCTGGAATTCGACGCGCAAAAGTCCGCCGCGTATTTTGTGCGATTCCGTCAAGCTGTTGTACACGACAGTTTTGAACCCTGATGCCGCGCCCGCGTACTCGGCCCTTGAGAATCCTCCAGCCTTCGGCAACATGGCGGCAAAGCTGAGAGTGTGAGGATGAGCAAGGTCATTTCCGCCGCATCGCGGCGTCAGTCGGCGCCGCGCAAGCCGCCGATGGCGCTGACCGAGGCGCTGGTCGCCCGCACCTTGCGGGCGGTCGAGGACGCCGGGCCGACGCCGGGCATGGTCTACATGACCGATGCCGATTACGCGCGCATTCGCGACGAGGTGCTGGCCGGCGCGCCGGCCGGGCCGGTGAAGCTGTTCGCCTATGGTTCGCTGCTATGGAAGCCGGCCGGCGAGGTCAGGGGTGGCGAACGGGCCGTAGCGACGGGCTGGCACCGTTCGTTCTGTTTTACGGTGCAGCGCTTCAGGGGCACGGTGGAGCAGCCCGGCCTGATGATGGCGCTCGACCGCGGCGGCCAATGCCAGGGGATGGTGTTCGAGATCGCCGAGCCAGTGGCGGCCAATCTCGAAGCGCTGCTGCGCCGCGAGATGACCATCCTGCCGGCCGTCAACGTGCCGCGCTGGCTGCAGGTCAGGACGGGCGACGGCATGGGCCAAGCGCTTGGTTTCGTTGTCGATCCCGCCAATCCGCGCTATGCCGGCAAGCTCGAAAAGCGAGCGATAGCGGCGACCCTGGCCACGGCCGTCGGCCATTGGGGTTCGGGCGCCGAATATCTGTTCGAGACCATTCGCCATCTCGACGCCTGCGGCATCCGCGACCGCAATCTCTGGCAGCTGCAGGAACTTGTGGCCGAGGAGATCGGCCGGGCGCCGCCGTCGGGCTTTATTCGTCCCTGAGCCAGACCAGCATCTCGCCGGGATCGCGGTTGTCCCAGGCGAAGTACGGCACGGCGGTGACTTTCGCTTCCTCGACCGCCGGCGGTTCGGTGCGGTAGAGCCCCTCTTCCCAGTTTTCGAAAGCCTCCTTCTTGGCAATAGCCGAAAGTGTCACGACGCCGCCCAAAAGGTTTGGCTGTTTGTGTGCCTCGATCTCGGCCGTTCGCGGTAGAGCGATGCGGTGCAGCTGGCTGGAATTGTCGGTCTCTTCGATGCAATAGATCAGCGGTCCGCGCGCCAGTGCGACGCGGCCGATATCCTGCCGCACCTGCGGGTTGGCGTAGAGGCGGTCGACCGCCATTTCGAGATCGAGCTCGACGCGGTCGCCCTTGCGCCATTCGCGGCGGATCGCGGCATAGCCGTCGCTGGTGACAGCAGCCAGATCGACATCGGCGCCGTTGACCTTGAGCGTTGCCTTGCGGCACCAGGCCGGCAGCCGCAGATGCAAGGTGAACTCAGTCGGCGCTTCCGGTTCGACGGAGATCGAGACCGCGCCGTCCCATGGATAATTGCTGGTCTGGGTGAGCTCTATCTGCGCCCCGGCGATATCGAAACGAGCCGTGCCGTTTCCATAGAGATGGACGGCAAGTGCTGTGTCCGACAGGCCATAGAAATAGCTGCCGATCGAGGCGACCATGCGCCCGACATTGGGCGGGCAGCACGGGCAGCGATGCCATCTCCAGCGGTGGTGGGCGCCGCGGCTTTCGAGCGGATTTTCGTAGAAGAACAGCGAGCCGTCGAGTGACAGGCCGGAGATCGAGCCGTTGTAAAGCGCCCGCTCCATGATGTCGGCGTAGCGCGCATTGGGACCCATGCCGAGCATGCGGCTTGCCCAGAACACCAGGCCGACCGAAGCGCAGGTCTCGGCATAGGCGGTGTCGTTGGGCAGGTCGTAATCGGCAGTGAAACCCTCATTGTGCGACGACGGCCCGAGACCGCCAGTCACGTAAAGGTTCTTGGTCATGAGATCGTCCCACAGCCGGTCGAGCGCCACCCGCAGCGTGTCGTCGCCATATTCGGTGGCGATGTCGGCCATGCCCGAATAGAGGTACATCGCCCGCACCGCATGGCCGACGACCTTGTCCTGCTCGCGCACCGGCCTGTGCGACTGGTTGTATTCGTAGGTCTTGAAATGATAGGCCCTGGGGTCAGCGCCGCGGGCGCGCGCCTCTTCGTCGAAGTAGTGCGGCTGCTGGCCGCGCTGATCGATGAAGTATTTGGCAAGCTCCATGTATTTGCGCTCGCCCGTCACCCGCGCCAGCTTGACCAGCGCCAGCTCGATCTCCTCGTGGCCGCAATAGCCCTTCTTCTTGCCGGGCTCGGGACCGAATGTTTCTGCGATATGGTCGGCGTAGCGGCACATGATATCGAGCAGCTTGCGTTTGCCTGTGGCCTGGTAATAGGCGACCGCGCCTTCGATCAGGTGGCCGGCGCAATAGAGCTCGTGGCAATCGCGCAGATTGGTCCAGCGCAGGCCCGGCTGGATGCGCTGGTACCAGCTCGACAGATAGCCGTCGGGCTGCTGCAGCTTGCCATACATGTCGATGACGGCGTCGATCTTCTTCTCCAGCTCCTCGTTGCGGCGGCGGTAGAGCGAATAGGCGGCGGTCTCGATGGTCTTGCCCCAATCGCTGTCCCAGAACATCTGCGTGGTCACCGCCGAGCCGGTGAATTCGTTGCCGGCAGTGGCCGCCTCGTCCGGCGACGGTGAATGGAATGGAATGACGACGCCGGGCGACGGCCGGTCCGGATCGATCTGCTCGAGCATGCGCGCCTCGACGCAGCGATCGTAGAGGATGCCGGCGGTTTTGCTCGCGACGGCATCGACGCGGTCGCCCCAGAAGCCGCGCACGTCGACCTGCGGCACCGGCAGCGGACGGAAGGCGAGTTTCGGCTTGGCGCCCTGACTGGCGGATTGCGATGCGGTCATAAATTTACTCCGTTCAATTCGATTGGTCACTTGACGGCTCCTGCCATCAGGCCGCGGATGTAGAAGCGCTGCAGCAGCAGGAAGAGCACCAGGCACGGCACCATCATCACGGTGACGCCGGCCTGCACGGCGCCCCAGTCGATGGCGCCGAAGCGGCCGGACTGGAGTGCGGTCATCATGATGGGCAGCGTGAATTTGGACTGGTCGGTCATCAGCACGAGGGCCGCCAGAAACTCGTTCCAGGCGCCAAGGAAGGCAAACAGCGCGATGGTGACGATGCCCGGCCAGACCAGCGGCAGCATGACCCTAAGCAGCATGGTGACATTGTTGGCGCCGTCCATGCGCGCGGCCTCCTCGATCTCGCGCGGCACCGCGTCGAAGGCGTTGCGCATCATGAAGATTGAGAACGGCAGCTGCAGCGTGACGTAGACGCAGACCAGCCCGGTCAGCGTGTTGTGCAGGCCGATTTTTGTCAGCACCAGGAAGATCGGCGTCAGGATCGACTGGAACGGGATCATGATCGTCGACAGGATGACGACGAAGAGCAGGTTCTTCAGCGGAAAGCGGAAGCGCGAGAAACCGTAGCCGGCGAGCACGCTGACGATCACAGACAGCACCACCGTCATGACCGAGACATAGATGCTGTTTTGCGCCGGCAGCCAGAGGCCATCGCCGAAGGTGTTGAGCGTGGCGTAGTTCTCGAGCGAGAACCCAGTTGTCGGCCAGGGCGGCAGCGGTGGCTGGCGCGCCTCCTGCGCCGGCTTGAACGCCGAAAGAACGGTCCAGACGATCGGCGCCAGGAACAGTATGGACGCGGTGATGCCGGTGGCGTGCTCTGCGAACTGCATACCTATCCGGCGTTTGCGGCTGCGGGCCTGCGCCATCAGTCGACCCCCTCTGGCTGGCGCAGCAGCCGCAGCTGGATGAGGCTGAGCGCCACCAGGATGACCAGCAGGACCATCGACAGCGCGGCGCCGTAGCCGAGCTTGAACGACACGAAGGACTGGTTGAAGATCCAGTAGACGGCGGTCAGCGTCTGGTTGCGCGGGCCGCCGCGCAGGATGATGTAGAACTGGTCGAAGGCGAGAATCGAGCCGGCCACCGACAGGATCAGCGCCAGCGCCAGCGTGCGACGCATCAGCGGCAGGGTGATGGCGCGAAACCGCGCGAATGGCCCTGCTCCGTCGATCATCGCCGCCTCCTGCAGGTCCGGCGGGATCGATTGCAGGCCGGTCATCAGGATGATCATGGTGAAGCCCGCCACCTTCCACACCACCATGGCGATGATCGACCAGAAGGCCGGCTGGAAGGTCGCCAGCAGGTTGAATTTCTTCTCGGTCAGGCCAAGCTCGAAGGCGGCCGGGCTGAACAGGCCGGAATCGACATTGAGCAGCCACGACCACAAAAGGCTGGCCGAGGCGAAGCCGATGACCGCCGGCATGAAGAAGGACGTGCGGTAGAAGCCGGTCAGCTGCCGCGGCCGCTCGATGAACAGCGCCAGCGGAAAGGCGACGGCGAAGATCGCGATCGTCACCACCACCGTGTAGTAGCCGGTGAACTTCAGCGCGTTCCAGAAGCGGGTATCGCGCAGGATCGCCCAGTAATTGTCGAGGCCGATAAAGCTATGCGCGCCCATCAGCGGCCAATTGTGCAGCGACATCCACGCGGTCATGCAAAGCGGCACGATGAAGAAGACGACGACAAGGGCAACGGCCGGCGCGACATAGAGCAGGCCGATCCACTGCCGGCGGCCGGCGCCGACCAGTTTGTATGCGCGTGCCGGGGTGGCGGTGGTTGCTGTGATGGTGGTCATGCGCGGTTCTTGCGGTTGAATGGTTGCAAATCTTCGGTCTCCCGCCCCAACTCAATCGCGTCTGGTTTGCGCCGCCCCTCATCGCCCTGCCGGGCACTTCTCCCCGTATAGTGACGGGGAGAAGGGTGCCTTCGCAAAGGATTTCGCCAATCTCCTATGTTGCAGAGAGGGCGCCGAAGTTGGGGTAAGCCCCTTCTCCCCGTCACTATACGGGGAGAAGGTGCCGGCAGGCGGATGAGGGGCGGTGCCGACATTAACAATCGGTCCTTCCAACGTAAGTTGCGGGCGGTCTTCCGACGCAATTGCCCGGCCACCCGCCCAGGGAGACAGGCGGGCGGCCGGAGCGCCGGCGCTTTACTTCTGCGGCGCCGAATCGATGATCGACTGCATGGTTTCCTGTGCGTTGGCGATGGCGCCGTCGACGTCTTCGCCGAAGAAGACCTCGTTCATCATCTGGTTCCACGGACCGTTGGCGGAGTTGATCAGATCGTTGAACACCACCGAATAGGGCGTGCGCCCCTTGGACATTGCCTCCGCGGCAACCTTGTAGCGCGGGTCGAGGTCTTTCAGCGCCTCATTGGCGATGTCGCCGCGCACCGGCAGGCTGCCATATTTCGCCAGGATCGTCTGGCCCTCGAGCGAATAGGCGAAGTCGAGGAACTCCTTCACCACCGCGACCTTGGTGGTGCCCTTGGTGACGACGAAATTGTCGCCGCCGGCAAACGACGACCAGGCGCCATCCTTGCCCGGCAGGAAGGTGATGCCGTAGTCGATGTCGGGATATTGCGTGTTGAGCGCGCCGATGGCGAAGGCGCCGGATGGCGAGATGCCGATATTGCCGGTGGCGAAGGCGGCAAAGAAGTTGGAGCCGGTGTCGGTCTGCGCGCCTGATGGCACCAGGTCCTTCTTGACCATCGAACGGTAAAGGTCGATGGCGCCGCGCATCTGCGGCGTGTCCAGCGTCGCCTTGGAGCCGTCCTCGGTGAGGATATCGCCGCCCGAGGCCCAGATCAGCGGCGTGAAGGTGAAGATGTTGCAGCCGCCGCAATTGCCGGAGAAGTAGAAGCCCTTGATGTCGCCGCCTAGCGCGTTGACCTTTTCGGCGTCGGCTTCGATCTCGGCCCAGTTGGTCGGGCCTTTTTCCGGGTCGAGGCCGGCCTGCTTGAACAGCTTCTTGTTCCAGATCAGCACCGAGGAGTCGGCCGAGAACGGCAGCCCGTAGATGCGGCCCTTATAGGTGCCGGTCTTGACATGCGCCGGCGACAGGCTGGCGAAATAGGGCAGCGATTTCGCCCAGTCGGTGATGTCTTCCAGCTGGCCGGCGGCGGCGAAGGACGGCGTGTAGATCAGGTCGAGCGACAGCGCATCGGGCGCCGTGCCGCCGGCGGCGGCCGCACCGTATTTCGGGATGATTTCGGCGTTGGGGATGATGTCGAGCTTGATCTGGTTCTGATGGCCCTTGTTGAAGGCATCGACGATGCGCGGCATGAAGTTCGAGCCGTCGGCGCGAACCCAGATGTTGGCGGTGTCGGCGGCGGCCGAGCCGACCGTTGCCAGCGTGCCGAAAATGCTCGCGGCGATGGCGAGCCCGGTAATGGTGGTTCTCATGCTTCTCCTCCACATGGTTTTAATTTAGCGTCTTAATTTAGCCGCGCCCCCACAAGAGGGTGACAATCGACACGGCCCGTTTCGTTCAGCCGTCCGGCGGACGGCCGCATGACTGACGCACCACCAGCCGGCACGGCAGTTTTCTGATGCCCGGCAGAGCGGGTTCGCCGCCGACGAGCGAAAGCAAGGCAAGGCCGGCCTCGCGGCCAAGTGCTGCGAGATTCATGTCGACCGAGGTCAGTGGCGGGCGGGTTGCCTCGGCGACGATCTGCCAATTGTCGAAGCCGATGACGCCGACCTCGTCCGGCACGCCGATACCGCGCTCGCGCAAAGCATCGATGACGCCGCGCGCGATCTGGTCGTTGCCGCAAAACACCGCATCGGGCTTTTCGCCCGTGCCGTCGAACCCCTCGCCGTCGAACAATTTTGCCACCGCCTCATGCCCCCAAGCCTCCGACCACGGGCCGAGCAGCGGCTCCATGACCGGCAGGCCGTTCTCGGCCAGCACCGCGCGATAGGCCTCGGCCCGCGCATGCACCACGGCAAAGCTCGCCGGACCGCTGACATGGGCGATGCGCCGCCGCCCCAGCCGGCAAAAATGCTCGACCGCCAGCCGCGCCCCGCCGGCATCATCGGACACAAAAGCGATGGAGCCGGGATCGGGCTCGGTGAAGGCGTAGATCGCCGGAATGCCGAGATTGGCGAGGTCGACCGGCAGATGGCGGTCGATGCGCTTGCCGGTGGCGATGATGCCGTCGACGCGCTTGTCGAGCATGGCATCGACATGCAGCTGGGCAAGGCGCGGGTCGTCCTCGACATTGCACAGGAACACCGAGACGCCGGCATCGACCAGCGCATCGGAAACGCCGGCCATCAGCGGCAGCGAAAAGCGGCCATAGGTGTCGTTGGTCAACAGCCCGACGGTAAAGGAGCGCCGCCGCAACAGGCTCTGCGCCAGGCTGTTCGGGCGAAAGCCAAGCCGCTGCGCCGTCTCGCGAATACGGGTCCGCGTCTCGGCAGTCATCCGCCCCTGCCCGTTCAGCGCTTTCGACGCCGTGGCCACGCTGACGCCGGCAAGCGCCGCCACCTCGCGGAGGGTGACCGGCTGTTTTGCGGGCGTTGGCTGGACGTCGGACGCCATGATTTGGATGTCGATCCTCCCCTTTGAGAAAAGCTTTTCTCTTATGGCCCCTGCGGGTGCTGAATGGTGGGGTCAGCGGCTGCGGGGCGATTTGGGAAAAGGTTTTCTCAGGGGGGAGATTAGGACGAAGGATGTGGGGATGGCAAGGGGGAATGATGAGCAGGCGACGCGGTTGTTCGTCAATGACCGCCTTGCGCCAGACGGGGTCATTGCTGAGCAGGTTTTCTGCCGGCGCCCGAAACTCTTCACGAAAGCTGCTTGTCCGCTATCGGGACGAAGTTACCAACAAGCAGCCATTCCGTTGACCACCAGAGGCGGGTAGCCGCGCGTCGAACCGCAGCATCCGGGATCACCTGCAACAACCCTAGATCTAAACGGCAGACTTGGCGCTCGGTCGCTACCACTGATGGCCTATCGCGCGCCGTCCGCTGTTGGGCAGATCAATGATGAAGCGATCAGTCAAACGCGCCCCGAAATCAGCGCGACCATCTTTCGGATTCTTCGGTGATAATAGGCGTGCGATCGTCGTCGGTTCGGCCAGAGATGAAGGTGACTATCGGGCGTTCCACTGTCCGGTCCACTCTTATGGAGGGACCGTCGGGAATGCGTCGTCCGAAGCGCCCGTCAGGAAGCATCTCCAACGGTTCTGACAGGATGCGCAGGATGATATCCTCGTCCTTCGTCCGCGCAGTTCCCTTGCCGCGCGCCGCCCACCGCTCGCGAAGTGAGGCGGAGACCACGTCCGGCGGCGGCACGCCCGCTCCCTCCCAATCGCCGCCCGGGCATAGGATCGCCTCTAGACCGAACAGGCGCTCGCGAAGATGGCTTAGGCGCTTGTGGTGCTTGACTGACTTCGGCTTGGCTTTCGCCGCGTTAAGCTTAAGCCTCAACTCCTTCACGACATCAGCAGCAAACGCAAGGTTCACTCCGCTCACCGTCGGTCCGACCCCTGCGAAGTATGGGTCATCCGCAGCCGACTGGTGATTGTAAAACATGTACAGCGGCACCCAAGGCGGCGGTGCGTCAGCGAGCGTCTCAAACTGGAACTTCGCCGAACGCGGCGGCTTGTGCAGCAGTTCGTGGTAGGAGCGGTGCGCTATGTTCACTGCCTTCTTGGCATTGAATGCGGCGCTTAGGCGCTTGGCTTGAATCCTCAATTGGAGTTCGCGACCGGTCGCTATGTGCCAGAAGCACAGATCAAGGTCACCGCCCGTCACGGCCTCGATCGGATACTGAATGACCAGTTCGGGCCCGGCGAATGCCGCGAGTGCGCCGGTGAAGATGTCGGTCATCGTCTCCTCGCGAAACCGTCCCCGCTTGAGCTTCGCCTCTCGGTCTAGGAGACGGCCAATCAGCAGCGGCAGCGTCTTCGCAAGATCACACATCGTCGTCGGCATGAATCCTCTCGCTCCCTTCCCACCACGATCCCGAGGCTGCACACGTTCTCGCCGCCGGTCCAGCCTGAAACAGCCTAACGGCCCAAACGCGATTGTAGAAGGCAAGGAATGAACGACCGCTTTCGGATGCAAAGCACCCTCAACACCGGTTGAACGGCTTGCCGTGATGCCACTTGCTCACTATTAGTGTCCGGCTATCGCGTGGGGGTCATCGATGGATGTTGAAGTCGTATTCGGCGAGACGGACGAAATTCCCGAAGAAGTATCGCCAAGCGTTCCGCCCGTAGACCCGGACGAGTTCTTTTCCAAAAATGCTTTTCGCATCGTTTTTCAAACGAACAACTTCTTTCTCCCGCAGATCCGCGATCTGATCGACAAGGGTGAAGTGCTGAACCTGCGGCCGGAGTATCAGCGCCGGCTACGTTGGAATACGGCGCAGAAGTCCAAGCTCATAGAGTCGCTTCTACTCAACATACCGGTCCCTCCCGTGTTCCTGTATGAAAGCGACGCTGCCAGGTACGAGGTGATGGACGGCCAACAACGCCTCAACGCCGTCAAGGAGTTTATTGCTGGCGACTTCGCCTTGTCGTCGCTAACCGTTCTCGAACCCCTCAACGGCATCCGATACTCTCGCTGCCCGCCCCGCATCAAGCGAGCGCTGGACCGGGCAAGCCTGTCCGCGATCGTACTGCTGTTGGAAAGCGCTTCTGAAAGCGCAGGCAACCGCCTGAGCATGACGGATATTCGACGCTTTATCTTCGACCGCCTGAACACCGGTGGGACGAAGCTGAACCCTCAAGAAATCCGGAATGCCCTTAATCCCGGCCCGCTTAATCGCATAATCGTCGAGCTCACGCGAAACAAGCTCTTTACGGAAGTCTTCGACATTCCCGCCTACGTCGAGACAGACCCGAACGATTACTACGAGAATCCTCAGCGCCAGAAGAATACTCTCTACGCCAGCATGGCCGATTGTCAGTTGGTCCTGCGCTATTTCGCGCTGAAGGACGACACCAACATTCGCGGCTCGATGAAGTCGATGCTCGACCGGGCTATGGAGAAAGAACTTACCGATCCTGAAGCGGACGCATTGAGGCAGGAGTACATCGACCGATTCACGTTCCTGTACACACTCTTTGAGAAGAAGCCTTTCTTGCTGCCTCCGGACGAGAAGGGGCGAGAACGTGTTTCTGCAGCTATCTATGACTCGTCGATGGTTGCAATTAGCGACCTCTGGGCACATCGCACGGAGATAATGGCCGACGCGGCTGCAGTGCGTTCACGCATGATGGACACGGCGGCCAACCCCGACCTTCTTCCGATCCTGACGGGACAAGGCAATACGGCGACCGCGGTCAAGCAGCGCATCGCGCTGCTTCGCGGTATCCTGCGGCCGGAATGAGCAATGGCCAGCGCTTTTGAGATTATTGTCGAGGATTTCGTCGAAGACGTCGAAGCCATTCGGTCGCTGGTAGTCACCTTCGCCGATACCAAGTATCAGCCGAGATCGAGAATCGCGGCCGCGAACTCCGCGACGCTGCTAGTCGCCGCAACTTTTGAGGAGTTCGTGCGGGAAATGGCACGGGAGTTCGCGCGAGCTGTTGTTAGCGGCGCGCCGTCGTTCGATAAGCTGCCTACCAATTTGGCCAGTACTGCGTGGAAGCGCACAATGGACGGACTGGGGAAGGTGAAGTTCGATGCCCAAGGCAAGCGCGGCGAGATGTTCGGCATCGCCCAAGCGAAGTTCTCGGTGATTTACGACTTCTGTAAGGGTGATCTTTCGAAGGACATCTATCGGGAACTGATCCACAACGAAACCAACATGCATCCAACGCAGATCAACTCCCTATTCAAGGTGTCGGGCCTCAAGGATGTATGTGAACGCTGCTCTCATAAGCAGAGCCTTCTCGAAATTTTCGGAGAGACTGAGCATGGGAAGGCGCATGGGAAACTCCTTACAGGAATAAACGACTTCTTCGATCGCCGGAACGATATTGCGCACGCTCTTAATGGGGGGCAGTCGAGCAGTCCCGAGCAAATCCAAACTGATATCGATATGCTGATCAGCTTCGGAAAGGCGTTGTGCGAAGTTCTGGAGGGCCAGGCGCCGCAACCATTCGTGCCCGCGGCGGAAGTGTCAGTGGAGCCAGCGCCTGCTGCAGCAGTATCGACATTGGAAGCTGCTCAAAACGCCTAGGCCCGCCTGCCTCTTAAGGCCTATCCCCGACGGATCGCCGCTTACCAGCAGCTTTCGGTTAGCTAGACTGTCCAGGCACTCATCGGTGCTGACAGCATCAGCAGGTCTCTGTCCCCCAGCGCGGGAACGAACCTCCAAGATTGCAGAGGGCCGCTTATGACGCGGCCGTCGTTTGATACCGCCTGGACTTCGTGGTGGAAGGTTCAGGTTCTATGGCGGTCAACCGTCGAACAACCACTTCGCGCCTAGTTTAGCGCTACCGCCCCCGCTCTGAAAAATCGTAAGAGTGAGCGATGAAGCGTAAGCGAAATGCAGATCAGAAAACAGAAGAGCTACTGCTAGGCGCGCGCGAGCATGCCTTGTTCGGCAAACTCTTGGTTTCCCAGTCCGATATTGGCACGGCCCAGCTTTGTGCCCGATTTCTCCTGAAGAAAAGGTGGCATGCCCCACCATATTTTCGCCGCGGCAGCATCTACATCCAGCAGGTGTCGCTCACTACGACAATGATCGTGGCCTATTGCAGACCCTTTGTGGTCGGCAAGGGCAACATCAACTTTCCGAAGCGGCTCCTGCAGTTCACCAAGGACCAGCAGGACCTGCATGATCGGCTTATCGTCTTGCGCAACGAGGAGCACGCCCACACGGACGCCTCGACCTACATCGTCAGACCTTTCAAGGGCGCGATCAGCAGCATGCAAACGCTCAGGGCCACATATTTTGAACCTCAAGACATTGACCTTTTCTTGGAGATGACTTCAGGTCTGAACGATCGCATCGAGATGCGGATGGAGGAAATCAGGCTCGGCGCCGCCTGAGCAATCGCTTCCTTTTGAATGCCTTGTTGCCCAGGTGATCTAATGACCCTTGTGTTTGGATACGGCTCAAACATGGACGATGCGCAGATGGATATGCGCTGTCCCGATCGTGTGAAGGTTGGCAATGCGGTACTTCGCGGCCACCGGCTTATATTCCCGCGTCTGTCGAACCGTCGGGAATGCGGCGTGTCTTCTGTCGAACCAGCGGACGGCCACGACGTTTGGGGTGTTGTCCATCGACTTAATGCCGTCGACCTCGAATCCTTGGACCGGAGCGAAGGCTATCGCGCCGACCGCTCAGCTGAGAGGAATGGTTACAATCGCGTTCCGATCACCGTTGAAATTGGAGGGGTGCTAGTGGCCGTCGAAACCTATGTGGCGGTGGCCACTCCTAACCCTCCTGCGCCAAACGCCATGTATCTAGCCCATATCCGTGACGGGGCGCGGCAGCATGGACTGCCGGAGGACTATCAGGAGTTTCTGGCTGGGTTGGTGTTCTAAACTTCGTCCACGACGTATTACTGCGTGGGTAGGAACGCCCGTACGTAGCGCAAGTTCGCCGGTTGTGTTGACATCGATGTCCGCTTCTGGAGGGCAGGAGTGGCCGGTGGAATGACCGACATGCGGCGCAAACCTGTCATGCGCGCTGCACCTCGGAAGGTCCACTGAGGGTCAAAAGTGGCCGTTCCAACTCCCACCAACACGCCGGCGGCGCTTCACTGCTTGAAGCAGTGCTCACGGTGCCATTGCAAGAAACGAGGATGGGGGCGTTCAAGCTGTCGGCCCGGCGAAAGCGCGCGGCGAGTCTTGTTTATGAATGCCTGCACGCTATCGAGATCGTTGACGTGCCGGGAGATCATGATTTCCAAGTCGTCAGATAGGCTGATCAGCCCGCGATCGAACATCCAATGCGCTGTACCTGACAGTGCGATCCCATTGTTAATGACATCTGGGCCGGTCGCTTCGACCGGCCGAATATGGGCGGCGGAAACCTCCGCTCGACCGCCGCCATTTATCAGCTTGAGTCCCGTGATCGCGCACCGCTCATCATAGGCGCGCAAGACGATGCGACGGAAAATGCGGTCCCGCACAATTCGCGATCCGATGTAGCTTACGCGATCACGGCTCTGCTCGAATTCGAATGGAGCCTGCTCATCCTGAAATCCGATAGATGTGCCGACCTCGTCTACGCGCGGTAGCAACAACTCATTCGTGTCCAGTCCCAGATCGATGATGCGGTTGAAATCGGCTGGACTGATTGGGCGGACGGCCGATTGAGCGCGACCGGAAACCCGTCCTTGGTCGTTGAGTAAGCCTCGTTCAACGAGGCCATCAGTTCCGTTAAATGGAACGGGATTGACGAAATCGAGATAGGTTCCGGGCTCAATCAGAGCGAGGTACATATCAGGCGTCACAGGATCGGGAATGATCTGTTGGACTTTGGCTACGGCGTAATAGCCGCGGGTATCGTCTACCTTGCTGGGCTCGTAATAGATGATCCAGTCACCAACGCATGCTTCGACGCGGCGCAGATACGGATGAGGAAACTGGTATTGCTCGGCGGGGCGGTCATTGTAGATCGAATCTGAGCGATGAATGAAAACCCCGAATCCCATGATCTTCCTGCAATGCGTTCTTTGGGGATATCTGCCTCAGAACACCAAAATCCGATCTTGGGAGGTTAGTCCAGGTCGGAGAAGCTTTTCCCCGTGGTATCGGCCTTTTTGAACCGTCTAGGGAAAGCTCCTCCCCCTAAGCGCCGCGCTCTTTTCCACGGCGCGTGTCGCAGAAGGCCCGCGCCATCCGTCCTCTGACACAACGAGGAGCACGCTGCCAAACTCATCGTCACCGAGTTCATCAGTGTCGATGGCATCGCCGAGGTCGAGAAGCTGCCAAGCGTGACCTGGAACGATGAGATGCAAAAATTCAAGGACGACGAGCTTGCCGACAGCGGCGCCATGCTTCTGGGGCGCACGACCTAAGAGATCTTTGCCGGCTCGTGACCCTAGGAGACCGGAGACTTCGCCGAGCGGTTCAACGCGCTGCTGAAATATATCGCCTCGACGAGCTTGACGCCGCGCGGATCCCTCCCGCCATTGATGCGATCGAGTTCGCAGCCACCAGGCGGAAGGCGGAAGGTTCTGATCCGCCCTTTCTTGCTGCTGCGGGTAGGAAGATGTCTTGATCCAGCCACAAGCCCAAATTGCTGGATTTGGCAGCACAGGAAGCGTAGGCTTGGTTTTTGGTTCAGCGATGGAACAGAGACTAGCCGCAATTCTGGCTTCCGATATGGCGGGCTACAGTCGGCTAATGGAGGCCGATGAATCCGGCACGCTCGCACGCCTTCGCACCCATCGCATAGAGCTGGTCGATCCCGCCATCGCGAAGAACAAGGGCCGGATCATCAAGACCACCGGAGACGGCATGCTCGTTGAGTTCCAGAGCGTGACCGATGCCGTGAAATGCGCCGTGGAAATCCAACAGCGCATGAAACGGCGCAATTCGGATGTGCCGCAAGAACGGCGCATCGAATTCAGGATCGGCATAAATCTCGGCGACATCATTTTCGACGATGACGACATTTTCGGCGACGGCGTCAATATTGCCTCGCGCATCGAGCAACTCGCCGACGTCGGCGGTATCTGCGTGACCGCAGCGGTGGCGACCCAAATTGCCGACCGTCTCGAAATCGCCATGGAGGACCTGGGCGAGAAGACGTTAAAGAACATCAGCCGCCCGGTTCGCCTCTATCGCGTTGGGTTTGACAGTCCTGTCCTGCCACAAGTCGAGGCAAAGCGATCCATCTCGAAACCTTCGATAGTGGTGCTGCCATTCAGCAACATGAGCGGCGACCCCGAGCAGGAATTTTTCGCGGACGGACTGACCGAGGACATCATCACCGAACTGTCCCGCCACCATGAGTTGTTCGTCATCTCGCGCAATTCCGCCTTCGTCTACAAGAACCGCGCCGTGAATGTGCGCGAGGTGGCCGAGAAACTCGACGTCCAATATTTGGTGGAGGGAAGCGTCCGCAAGATCGGCGACAGGGTGCGCGTGACGGTTCAGCTCATCGACACGGCGAATGACGCTCATATCTGGGCAGACAAATATGACCGGAAGCTGGTCGACATATTCGCGATTCAGGACGAGGTGACCGCGGCGATCGCAGCCACGCTGCCGGGCCGTGTCGAGGCGGCTCAGCGGGACCAGCTCGCGCGGGCGAAACCTGCAAACATGGCCGCGTATGAATGTGTGCTTGCTGCCAAGGTGCTGCATCACCGAAGCACGATTGCGGATAATGAACGCGCGCAAACCTTGATAGAAAGGGCCGTCACCCTCGACCCCGATTATGCCCATGCCCATGCCTGGCGGGCCTGCATTCTTGGCCAGGCCTGGGTCCATAACTGGTGCGAAGACAGGGATGCCGTCTGGAACAACGTTATGGCAGCGCTGGACAGGGCGCTGGCGCTGGACAACAACGATGCCGATGTCCACCGCATCCTCGCGGCAGTGAACGTGAACAACAATGAGCTGACCACAGCGCGCTACCATCAAGAGCGGGCGCTGGCCCTCAATCCCAATTACGACCTCGTGGTGGTGCAGCAAGGCGAGTTATTGACATGGCTGGGGAGGCCGGAAGAGGGAATCGAATGGATCCGCAAGGCAATGCAGTTGAACCCGCACCACCCGGAGAGATTCTGGAGCCATCTGGGAAAGGCGCATTTCGCCGCGCGCCAGTATGGCGAGGCGATCGAAGCTTTCATGCATCTGTCAACCATGGACTCGGTTCAGCACGCTTTCGCCGCTGCCTGCTACGGCTGGCTCGGTGACGAAATCGCGGCTGCGGCGCATCTGGGCAAGATCAGAACGCTCGATCCCCAATTCGACCTCGATCCATTTATCGCCACCCTGCACTTTGCCCAGGAGTCTGACGTGCAGCACGTCCGCGAAGGACTGCTGAAAGCCGGTATTGCCAACTTGTAGGCAGCCCGTAACTACTAACCAGACCCGATAGGGGCCCGACGCGGACCTTGTGGCATGACCGAACGACGGGCAGGTCGGAGACGCTTTTCCCACGGTGTCGGTCTTTGGAAGCGAATGGGGAAAGCCCCTCCCCCTGACAACGCGCGGCGCTAGTTGACGGCGCAGTTCGCATAAGGCCCGCACGGCCGCCCCAACAGAAGGGAACCCGCCATGAGAAAACTCATCATCACCGAATTCATCAGCGTCGATGGCATTGCCGAGGTTGAAAAGCTGCCGAGCGTGGCCTGGAACGATGAAATGCAAAAATTCAAGGACGACGAGCTTGCCGACAGCGGCGCCATGCTTTTGGGGCGCACGACTTATCAGATCTTTGCCGGCTCGTGGCCCAAGGAGACCGGAGATTTCGCCGACCGGTTCAATGCGCTGCCGAAATATGTCGCGTCGACCAGTTTGACGGCGCTGGACTGGCAGCCGGCCGAGCTGCTGACTGGCGCGTTGCCGGACGCGGTCAGAGGGCTGAAGCAAGGCAGCGGCGGCAACATCTATGTGCATGGCAGCCTCAGCGTCGCGCAGGAACTGCTGCGCCACGGCCTTGTCGACCGCATCCGGCTGCTCAGCTACCCCGGTGCTGTCGGCCAGGGCAAGCTGCTGTTCCCGCCCGGCGCGCAATTGCCGCTCGAGCTGGTGTTTGCCAGGCAATTCAGCAACGGCGTGGTGGCGCTGGAGTATGCGGCGGGGAAGGCGTGATGAGCCAATCTCCCCCCTTGAGGGGGAGATGCCCGGCAGGGCAGAGGGGGGCGCGAAAGAACGCCGGCCTTCGTTTCAACTGTGATGAGCTGGAACTTGCGCGGGTACGCTAATGCCATCGACTGATAGGTCGGCGGGACAGCGCCCCCCTCTGGCCTGACGGCCATCTCCCCCACTTGGGGGGAGATCGCGGCTTCCGCCTTGGCGCTCATCCTGCAACGCTGGTGATTGGCGAAAGCGCCGATGACAGCCAATCTCCCCCCTTGAGGGGGAGATGCCCGGCAGGGCAGAGGGGGGCGCGAAAGAACGCCGGCCTTCGTTTCAACTGTAGCAATGGCATAGGGGCAAGTGCCCCCTCACCCGGATTGCCAGACCACATGAGAAGCGGCTATATCGGCTATACCAACCAGCCCCCCAGGGCGCTGGGGGAGGCCG